>CAZIIP010000052.1:0-13422 GCA_964539455.1 uncultured Rhodothermales bacterium | reverse complement strand
AAAATATCTTTCTGTGGGATACCGCCTTTATCACCATGTTCGCCACCTTGGCCGAGCCGCTGGTACCTGGCATTGAGTCGCTGGACAACTTCTACGCGCGTCAACATGCGACGGGGGAGATCTGCCGGGAAATCAACCGGACGACAGGTGTCGACTACGAGGCATGGATTAACCGCGAAAACCGCCCCCTCTTCTCCAGATGGGGATGGAATGCATTCTGGGAAGATGCGCCGAAAGAGGAGATGGCCGTGAGATATCGGGGCAGGACCGCGCCAAAGCCGAACCCGGTGCTCACCCTGGACGCATTGAATCACCCGATCCTGGCGTGGGCGGAACGCGAATCGTTTATGCAGACAGGCGACACCGAACGATTGTCACTGGTTTACGAGCCGCTAACGAAATACTTCGAAGCGCTGGATCTGTATCTGCGTCAGGGAAATGGCCTCTATATCACCGACTGGGCGAGCATGGACAACGCCACGCGCAATCGACACCTGAGGAACGGGGGCACGGCTGTCGATATCTCGGCGGAGATGGCACTTTTTGCGCGTGATGTCGCCTTCATCGCTGCCATTCTTGGAAGAGAGGAGGAAGCGGACCACTATCGCATGGTTGCAGGCGAAATTGCCGGGCGGATCAACCGCTTGATGTGGAATGAAGATCTGGCGTTCTATGTCGACCTGACGCTGGAAGGCGATCCGGTCGGCATTAAAAGTATCGCAGGATTCTGGCCGCTGCTTGGGGAGGTTGCCCGCCGTGAGCAGGCGGAGCTGTTGGTAGCCGAGCTGAAGAATCCGGATACGTTCGCCCGCTTGCATCGTGTGCCCACGCTGGCGGCATCCGAGCCGGGCTATGATCCCTACGGCGGCTACTGGAATGGCGCCGTTTGGGCTCCGACCAATATGATGGTGATCCGTGGACTCGAGCGGTACGGCTACGACACGCTCGCACGAGAGAGCGCCCTCAATCACCTCGGAAACGTGGGTGAGGTTTACCGTTCTACCGGCACGCTATGGGAAAACTACGCTGCGGATACGGTGATGGCCGGCGACCCGTCTCGTCCGGAATTCGTCGGCTGGAGCGGCATCGGTCCCATTCGTTATCTAATGGAATATGCGATTGGACTGAAGGCCAATGCACCGGAGAATACATTGACCTGGCATCTCACACCGAGTGTGCGGCATGGGTGCGAGCGCTATCTGTTCGGCGGGCATGTGACCTCGCTTATTGCGTCTCCGGTTGATGAACGTGGGCTGATGATCGAAGTGGAATCGGATGGAGCATACGTATTGCATCTTGAGCTGAATGAGGCTACACACACGTTCCAGGTAGTAGAAGGACGACAGGTATTTGGACCCGTGAAATACGAATAGCGAGCGATCCGGCCGGGGCTATAGTGAATTCACCAGCGTTTGATGACAACAACGCTACCAGAGATTGCTTGGGGCAGACGTTCCGACATACCTTAAGCCCAGATCTACCACATTCCTGCAAATTCCTATCAACCAACAAGTAAATGCGTCTTGCCACATCGATTGCACTGGTACTGATACTCTGTACCGTCTCAGCCCTGGGTCAGGTCGATCCGAGAGATTTCATAGCGGCAGACGGCTGCAACAGTGCCAACGTAGGAGAAGTCTGCACGTATGAAGATTCCGTCCCGCCCGGTGGTGATTTCGACTGTTCCGGGCTCGGTAATTGCACTGCCGTCTCTTATGGAAATGGGTATGATTGCCAGGGGGGATACACGAATTCGGACGCGTACTGCTGGACGGGATCGGCATGTGGCCAGTGTGACCCGGGGTGGTGCAACTCCGCACGCGTGGGTTCACAACCGGGTGGAGAGGAAGCTTGTTATGATTTGAACAGCACCGCGCCCGTAGAGCTGCTCTCTATTGCTGCGCGCGCAAACGACGACAAGATTGATATTGAATGGCAGACCGCAACCGAATTGAACAATGCCGGATTCTGGATTGAACTCAGTCTGGACGGAGCCGCTTTCAGCAAGAGCACCTTCGTCGAGGGTAGCGGCACGTCGATCATCGAACGTTCCTATAGGACTACCGTCGAGCCTTTGGGACTCGGGAAAAACTACGTTCGCCTGCAGCAAATTGACTTTGACGGCACGACGACCTACCTGCCGGTCGTAGAAGTCGATCTGGCCGTCCCAAACGGCTTTGTGCTGAATGGCGCGTATCCGAATCCGTTTAATCCGGCAACGACGATTACCTTCACGGTTGCGGAAGAAATGGACGTAACGCTCTCACTGTTGGATATGTCAGGTAGGATGCTGGAGACTATCTACTCCGGTAAGGTTTCACCGGACAAGCAGCAGTCGGTGCGCTTCATTAATGCGGACCTTCCCTCCGGTACCTATTTCTACCGTCTCTCTACGCCGGCCGGTAGCCGCATCCGCTCGCTAACGATTATCCGCTAACCAAAGGGGCTGTCCGGTTTGTCTCCAGAAAGGTTCAACTGAAGTCTCCGGAAGTCTGCCGAGGGCTTCTTCCGTTCAGGGCCTGTCAACATAAACCGGATGTTCGACGGGGCAGGATGGATGATGCAGGGATCCGGAAGCCGGCGGGCATGCGCGCACTTCGTATCCGCATTCATTGCGTGCAGGTAGAAGCGCCCCCGTAGTCACCGTTTTTCGTTATTGCCGGCATTGCTTCAGTCGGTATGATTCATATGTCATGGTCCTCCCCGGAAAGACGCCGGATCCGGCGAAGCCAGGTGATCTCCCCTTATATTCGGCAGTGCGATATTCAGCATAAGCCAAGGATCTGCTCGGATCTCTTGCCGGTAGCAGTTACCCATTTGAGACAAGCTCCAAAAGATGATAGCCCACCGAGAAAGAGTTCAGATGGCTGTCTCGGGCGAAGCCCCGGACCGATGCCCGATGCAAATCAGTTTCACACCTGAATTCGCGGATCGTCTTCGAGCCGATCTCGGGCTGCCGGAAGGAGTTCTTCACAATCCGCACGGGGGAGGAAATACCTATGCACTGGAGCGGGCGCTGGACCAGGACATGCTGCTGACCTCAGTCGGTTGGGCCAATTCGTACTATGCATCTGACGAAGAGACCTACACCGACGAATGGGGCGTGACCTGGCAGCGTGTTCCCTACCAGACTCCCTATGGCGCGGGACACTATACGGAGATCGTCGGATCACCATTGGCGCAGGAGGCGGCGATCGACTCCTATAAGGCCCCTGACCCGACACGCGACGAACTGTATGAGGAATCTCGCCGGACGGTCGAACGGTTCGGTGGCGAATACTGGATTGTGGGCGTTACCGTTACCACCGTTTTCGAGACGGCATGGGCGCTGCGAGGTTATCAGCAAACGTTGATGGACCTTGCGGCAGATCCGGATTTGATAGACCGGCTATTTCAGATTCCATATACCTACCACCTGGAGGCGGCCGGACGCCTCGTCGATATGGGTGTCGACATGATCTGGATCGGTGACGACGTAGGTGCACAGAACGGAATGTTGATTGCGCCGGCGGTATGGCGCAGACACTTCAAGCCACTGCTGGCTGCATTTATCGAAAACCTGAAGCGCCGGAATTCGGCAATAAAGGTGGCCTACCATTCCGATGGTGCGATCGAACCCATCATTCCGGATCTCATCGATGTCGGGCTGGATGTGCTGAATCCTGTCCAGCCCCGTGCAATGGATCCGGCGAAACTGAAGCGTCAATATGGTGACCATCTCACATTCTGGGGCACGATAGACGAGCAACATACCCTTCCCTTCGGTACACCGGAAGATGTTCGCGCGGAAGTGCATGAGAGAATCGGCACCGTAGGGCGAAGCGGCGGCTTGATCATCGGACCGACACACCACGTCCAGTTGGACACGCCGATGGCCAATCTTCACGCGCTGGTGGATGCCGTCAAAGGGATCGAACGCGGGAATTGAGTCAACCGCGCATCCGTCGCCGATTCCAGACCGCATTACCTCGCATCCTGGCAATCAATGCAGTGGTCTTCATCTCTATTTCACGTACTGCATTCCGTCAAAATCCTTAAATCCCCATGTGGGAGGCAGTCTGTGGAGTACCCGGGAAACCGGATTCGAGGTCGTGGAGACCGCATCCCCCTGTGGTCATAGTGCACTGATATTGGTGTACTGTCGGCACTTGAAAGATTACTTGCTCGTGAAGTCTCTCGCGGGTCACAGAAATGCGGCCTACGTGCAGCGAGGATAAGCAACCAACTTTTGGGAGGGCACCCAAAGAGGCACGGATAAGAAGCGAGGCCAAAGGAGGCCCTACCAATTGAGCAGGCGTGCACCGCCTTCGGGCAGTGCATGCCTGTTTGTATTATGAGCGGACCGTCCGGACGGCGCTGGGCAACATCATATCCCGGCAATACCGATAGTTCGATATGCCGGGTATGCCGGATTTTCGCGTAACGATGGCCACTTATCGCGTGCACCAAAAGAACGGGCCGGCTCCCCAAGAAAGGAACCGGCCCGGGCATTGAATGACGGATGGGCGTGGCGCTAGTCGAGGCGTTTTACGCGCATATTGCGGTACCAGACCGGACGGCCATGATCCTGAAGCCCGATGCGGCCCTCTCTGGCGAATGCCGCCCCGGCAGTGCCGAACTTGTTGGTCGTACCGTCCGGGTTCATGTGCGGTTTCGTCCAGCGCGCAAGATCCATCTGTAAGACCTGTTCACCGTTTATGAACGTTTTGCAGACGGATCCCCTGCACATAATGCGACCCGTCTGCCATTCCCCGGCAGGTTTGGACGCATTTTTAGAAGGGGCCTTCAAGTCATAGACGGCTCCTACCGTTCCTCTGCGATGCAGCGCCCGGCTTCCATAGGAGTTGTTCACCTGCATCTCGAATCCTGTGTAAACGGGATCTCCAATATCGGACGTGCGGAAGAAGACGCCGCTATTGGTGTTTTCGGCGACCTTGAATTCGAAATCGAAGATGAAATCACCATACTCCTCCTCGGTCCAGAGATAGTCGGCGTTGTGCTCGGCACCGTCGAATGTGCGTTGGAGGGTCACTGCGCCATTCTCGATTACCCAGGCGTTGTCCGGTCCGGTTAACCAGCCTTCCAGACTCGTGCCGTCGAAGAGGGGCTCGAAACCTTCCTCTTCCACAAATCCGTAGCGTTGGAGCCACTGTTCGGGCGTGGGACCGCGTTCGTCTTCAAAGCGGTCGATCCAGATGTTGCGGAATTGGATAACGCTTGCCGCGCCGTCATATTCGCCTGTTTCCGGCGCGGAGCCATGGTGCTGAAGCCCGACAGGTCCGCTTTCGGGTAGTCCCGGAATCCTGGCATTTTCGATGACCATTTCACGGTTGAGCATTACCGATACGCGGTCGCCGATAACCGTGATGTCAAACATGTTCCACTGCCCGATCGGGAAATCCATTTTTTTCTTCGGAACCGCGGCGGCACGAAGCTCGGTGGGCAGGTCTTCATTCGTGCGCACCGACCACAGTTCGCCCGAACCGACTGCCCAGTTCCAGATATTGGCTTGATGACCGGGACCCCGGAGCAGGATGCCGGAGTCGGCATTCGGCGTGGGCGTCCGTATCACATTGCCGTCGGCGTCCGTCTTGTAGGTACCGTCGGGGAGTATCTCGGGCATGTTGTATAGTCCGGGTGTATCCTTGAGACGCCACTCGATGTGTAGTTTATAATCGGCGAACTCTTCTTCCGTCCAGAGATTCTTGTCATCCGCCTGCGACATGCCGTCATAGTCGATCACGCCGTCGATCACCTTCCAGTGTTCCTCGTCACCTCTCCAACCTGTAAGATCCTTCCCATTGAAGAGGCCGGCATAAGCCCCCCACTCCCTCCATGTGGGATAGTTCGTCTCAGGAGCGAGCATGTGGAGATTTCCCGGAGTGGGCGGACGGCCTTCGTTATAGAAAATGTACAGGCCTCCCTTGCCGCTGACGATAACATCGTTATCACCGTCGTCGTCCATGTCGGCCACGTTCATCTTCATGCCGGCTCCCACTACATAATTAGGCGCCGGGTTCATGCCTCCTTCCTCGGGATAGTAGGGAAGATGCTGGAAGGAGAGGACATGTCGCTTGATGTCGCCGCCGTTCAGATCGTACCAGAACAGGAAGAGCGGTTCCATGGCGCCCATGTCGTCACCGTGGTGGGCATACAGGCGTTTGCCGGCTACCAGGTCGTCCTTTCCGTCGCCGTTGAGGTCACCCATGGCGAGCGTGTGGAACTGGCTGAAATCGGTTTCGATGTAGTGCTCCTCAAAGGTGCGGACGCCGTTCTCCAGTTTCTGCTCTACCCAGATGAGTCCGTAGGAGTGACCGTTGCCGACGATGACGTCGTTGAGGCCGTCCTCGTTCACATCGTGCACGAGGAGCGGATGCGACCCGGCATTGCCCCGGCCCAGCGAGGGTTCGAGCAACCAGTCGGGATGAAATTCCCACTTCGATGCCCGGGAATCCTCCGGTTGCTCATACCAGCCGTCCCTCATTACGAAGTCGGTTCGGCCGTCCATGTTGATGTCACCGGCGCCGTTGCCGTGACTGTCGCTCTCGCGACCGACCACATGCTCGATGAACCACGGGGCTTCGTCAATGTGCTCCAGCCAGGTCAGTCCCTGACCTTCGACGAGTGACCAATGGTTGACGAGGATGTCCTCGTCCTCATCACCGTCGATATGGGCATGAATGGCACCTTCGAGATTGAAGGCCCTGTGGATCCTGGAGGACTTCCAGATGTCGGTTTTGTTACCCGGATTTTCGTACCAGTAGACGCCTTTCATGAACATCCAGCCCGAGCTTACGATGTCCAGCAGCCCGTCCTTGTTGACGTCCATCGCGAACTCGGAGTTGCTCTCTGTCTCCGGACCGTTAATTTCGCCACCATCCCGAAACCGCGTGTGCTTGATCCAGAGCGGCGCCTCATACCAGTTGTTTGCTGCGGCAATGTCCAGATCTCCGTCACCGTCGAGGTCTCCGACCGAACAGGTTTCCGAAAAGGGGCCGAACCAGTAGGTATGGTTGGCCGGATCGTGAATCGGGCCGTCAATCTTGACCGGCTTGAATATGATCGTTTCGGGTTGTTGTGCATTCAGGCAGGTCACGAGCATCACGCCGATACCCAGGGCTCTTGCCAGGTGCATTAAGGTTTTTGAAAACATGTTTGGTTCCTCATGGTGAAAAAATCGGGAGTCCGACGGCGAAACCGCGGCTCCGGCGTGGTTTCGTGACGAAAGTACGGGGCGCCGCTCGGTCGACGGCAAACGGTGCCTACCGACCGGCACCCCGCTATATCGTTATATAAAAACCCTGGTATGTTGATTATTGATCAGCGCAACCAGTCGTTCTTCACGTCTGGATTGCTTGCAGTGTCTAGAATTTCCATCTGCTCTTTCGAGAGCGACAGGTCTACGCCGCCAACATTTTCATCAATGTGCCAGGGTTCACGGGCGGCGATGATCGGGACAATCTGCGGATCACTGTGCAGCATCCAGGCAACGATCACCCTCACCACCGACACAACCTTCATACCAGCTGGAATAGAAATTGGCGGTATCCAGGAACGTGCCGCCATGTCCGTAGAACGTGTCGAACTGTTTGAACGACATTTCCTGATCGTGCACCCTCCCACTAAGGTCGGTTCCGTAACAGACTAGACTAACCCCCACTCCTGATTTGCCTGGGGTAACTCGTATCATCTGTTAAACCTTTTTGATAGAGTAAATTTTGTTTCTTGACCGCTGATGCAACGAGGTCATTTGACAAGCGTCGCCATGGTCGCACCTGCAATCATCACCAGAACGCCAAGGGTCCTGATCCACGTAATCGGCTCGACCGGCGATCCCAGCCATCCGAAATGTGACATGACCACGCCACCTACGACCTGACCGGCCAGCAACGTAACCATCACCGGACCTGCGCCCACCACCGGAATCAACCATGCAATAGCGAAGACAAGCAATGCACCAAGCACGCCGGCCGTCAGCAAAAGCGGATTGACATCAGCGATCGGATTCAGCGCACCGGCTTTCCAACCTGTCAAGCCGACGATTACGGCTGTGACGGCTCCAATACACCAGAATACGGCATTACCGACTCGAGGGTTGGCAATGACCGCACCCACTTTGCCGTTCATAGCGAGGTGGACGGCAAGGACGACACCCAGGAATAAAGTGAGGACAAACAGGTGGATTTTCATAGCAGTAAGTTTTGAGAACGTACGTTTATTGCCACTGCGGGGTATCTCCCCATAGGCTATTTCCGACCATTCATAATGGTATCCCGGGAAGGGAAAGCACGAAACCGTTGGGTAGTGAAGATATTGTAAAGTCAGTTAAAAACGAGCGACATTCCGGTTATTTGAATGCAGCAGTGTGCATTCCGCACACCGTGACGGCCACAAACGAACCCCGGAGACACCCCGGTCCGCATTGCACTATCATGTGACCGGCAGACCGGTCGGTCGCGGGCCTTGTACGCCGGCGAACCTTTACACTGGAGGTTCTGCTCCTTTCAAAAATCAAGTGGCGCGTACCGTGGATAGTCTTGATTACAACGGGTGGGTCTGGAACCGCCGGGTAAAGATCGGCAACGAGTGGACGGTAGCCGTAAGCAGCGAAGCACATCGGCACATTCTTTGCGACAAGAGCCCGCAGGATACCTTGATCTTTTACGAATCCAACCAGCGAGGGCCGCGGTAGCGATATTTGATCAAGCCTGGACGGTATGAACACAATTTCAGTTTAGCTGTACCTTCAGGCCGAGATTTCCAACTACTGCACCACCATGAATATTTGTTGTATCGGTGCCGGCTACGTCGGCGGGCCTACCATGGCCGTAATGGCCGACCATTGTCCGGATGTCCGAATCACCGTTGTTGATGCAAATCCCGAGCGCATCGCGGCATGGAACTCAAATCAGCTGCCCATCTACGAGCCCGGACTGGAAGAGGTCGTGCGCCGGACACGTGGAAAGAATCTGTTCTTTTCTGACGACTCGGACCGCCACATCGCGGCGGCCGATGTGGTTTTCGTGTGCGTAAACACACCGACCAAGACATTCGGTCAGGGAGCCGGCCGGGCCGCCGATGTGCAGTTCATGGAGAGGGCGGCCCGCCAGATCCTGCGCTGTTCCACGGACGACAAAATCGTCGTCGAGAAAAGTACCGTCCCGGTTCGATCGGCCGAGGCGATGGAGCGGATCTTTCGTGCGAGCGATCGCGGCGTGCACCTGGAGGTGGTCTCGAATCCGGAGTTTCTGGCCGAAGGCACCGCGATCGCAGACCTTGAGGCACCCGATCGGGTGTTGATCGGGAGCCACGACACGGACCGCGGCAGGCAGGCGGTCGAGCGGATCGCTTCGTTGTATGGGCGTTGGGTGCCGGAAGAGCGGATCATTACGACCAGACTCTGGTCGAGTGAGCTTTCGAAACTGGTCGCAAATGCTTTTCTCGCCCAGCGGGTGTCGTCTATCAATGCCGTTTCGGCGCTCTGTGAGGAGACGGGCGCGGACGTCGACGAAGTAGCACGTGCCATCGGCATGGACACACGCATCGGTTCGCGGTTTCTGAAGGCGGGCGTAGGTTTTGGGGGCTCGTGCTTCAAGAAAGATCTTCTCAATTTGTCATATCTCGCAGAGTATCATGGACTCCCCGAGGTGGCCCACTATTGGTACCAAGTCGTGTCTATGAACGACTTCCAACAGCAGCGATTTGTACGCCGGATGGTCGCCGCCATGTTCAATACGGTTTCCGGAAAACGTATCGTTTTGCTCGGCGCTGCATTCAAGGCGCACACGAGCGATACACGGGAATCGCCCGCCCTGGAAGTATGCCGCGGTCTTCTCGAAGAACGGGCCGATATCACGCTCGTCGATCCGAAGGCGCTCGAAAATGCAAAGAAAGACCTGGGTGGAGCGGCGGAAGGAGTCAGGTTCGAGAACGACCCTTATCAGGCGGCTGAGGGAGCGGAGGCCATTGCCGTGCTGACCGGATGGCCGGAGTTCGTTGCGCTCGATTACAAACGGCTGTATGACGTTATGACCAAGCCGGCTTTTCTGTTCGACGGGAGGAATCTACTGGACCACAAACGGCTACATGCCATAGGCTTTGAAGTCTATCCCGTCGGGAAACCTCCTCTTTCGCATTTCTAGCCTTTCAAAACGGATTGGGTGGACCCGGTTATGCCTGTCTGCCCGTTGCCGGATTGAAACCGGGCAGGTTCTGCACTCCCCGGTTATGCGAAGTGGCAAATCTTGGTCTTCAACGGTTGATCCCCAACTTCTCCGATCGTAGCGTATCAGGGAATAGCCGGGGCGGGCATAGGTGTGCACCTGAGGTCTTTGGCCTACACGGCAACCTCCCGACCTTTCAAACGGCAGCGCCCGTCTGCTCCCGGCCGTATTTATCAGCCGTCACCACGCAACAGAAAGGTAGATCCATGAACAGACGAAGATTTATCGAAACGGGAGCAGCTGCCGCAGGAGCAGCCACGATAGGGGGAATGATGACCGAAACGCAGGCAAAGGCCGCAGCGACAAGAAGGAAAAAAGGTGCAAGGCAAAACGGGGATATCAAACTTGGCCTTTACAGCATCACATATGGAGGTATTTGGTACAGCGGACCGTGTTTGTCGTTTGAAGAGTTTGTCAGGCGCGCCAAGCAGTATGGCTATGACGGCGTGGAACTGGACAACAAACGGCCGATGGGATGTCCATTGGATATCGACCAGCGAAAGCGCGATGAGATGCGAAATCTGCTGGAGCGTGAAGGAATGGAGATTCCATGCGTAGCTGCCAACAACGACTTTTCAAGTCCCATACCGGAGCATAGAAGCTGCCAACTCTTGATGGTGAAAGAGACCGCGCGTCTTGCCGCAGACCTTGGCGCTAAATATGTCCGGCTGTTTGCAGCCTGGCCGGGCGTCCCGATCCACAATGGTATCGGGACATACGACCTGACACGAGGTGATTTCTACACGTTCGAGCGACAATTTCCCTATGCCACCTGGCTTGACCGCTGGGTATTGACGCGCGATTGCCTCGCCGAGGCCGCGAAATACGGAGAAGAATTCGGCGTAACGATGTTGCTGCAAAACCATGCACCACTGATCCGGCACTGGAAAGACTGCTATGAACTGGTGGCGGAAGTGGACTCACCGTGGCTTCAGGTATGTCTGGACCATCCGATCATGGTCAGTTACGAACATGACTGGGTGCGTGACGCCGTCATGACGGTGGGTGATTTGCAGAAGCACTCACACTATGGGGGAGAGTTCTACCGGAACTCGGAAGGAAAAGTGAAAATGCGTGAGATAGAGACGCGATTCGGTCGTCCGGTGCCCGATTACCCGTTCTACATTGATTTGATGCGCGAAACCGGATATGAAGGATATTTCACTTTCGAACTCTGCCATCCGGTGCTGGGTGACAAGAAGCAGCCGATGAGCATGGCCTATGTCGATGAACAGGCGGAGTTTGGCCAGGAGTTCATGCGGGATATTCTGGAAGCATAGGAAGATCGGATCCCGGCCGGTTCCGACTTCGGCTTCGCGGAACCGGAAGACCCCGGGGAAAGACGTCTTGTTGGGTTTCGGATTCCAGGTTTCGGATCTTGCGTTCCGGCCGGGTTCGCCAAGCCGAAGCACGGTGGATTCCGGATCTCGGATCTCGTGTTCCGGCCGGGTTTCTTTGTTCTCAATGCGGCAATAGCGTTGCCTGACGAACAGCGCGAGCCCGCACTCCCGAATGCCGCGAGAGGAGCGAGCTGTGACGAATCTCCAAATCCTCTCGTCGTTGAACGCTAAACGCGTTTGGCTCTCCCGTGTGGCTCCTATACATTTGGTTCATAGCCGGGGGAGCACCGTATCTCCGTGCAGCAACGAACCGTTAACGGATAGTGGCGTCCGGCAAAACGTATCCTGATTTCATTTCCGGTAGCGGCCGACGCGGGAACGGATTCACTCACCCGGTGAAGACGAACAAAACCATCCGCTAAAGCAACAGGACAGTCATGGAAACGAATCAGATCAAACTCGGCCTCTACAGCATCACGTACGGTGGCATCTGGTACGACGGACCCGCGCTCAGCTTTGAGGAATTCGTACGCAAGGCAAAGGAATACGGATACGACGGTGTCGAACTGGACAACAAGCGGCCCATGGGAAGCCCACTGGATCTTGATGCGGCCCGGCGCGAAGAGATGCGCAATATTCTGGAGCGTGAGGGGATGGAGGTTCCCTGTGTGGCGGCGAATAATGATTTTTCGAGCCCCGTCCCCGAACACAGGTCCTGCCAACTGCTCATGGTGAAAGAAACGGCACGTCTGGCTGCCGACCTTGGCGCACCGGTCGTCCGGCTATTCGCCGCCTGGACGGGCGTCCCGATTCATCGCGGTGTAGGCACATATGACTTCACAAACGGCTTCTACTCGTTCGAACGACAATACCCCTACTCGACGTGGATTGAAAGATGGGAGTTCGTCCGTTCGTGCCTGAAAGAAGCGGCGGCATATGGTGAGGAGTTTGGTGTTACTATGGTTCTCCAGAACCATCACCCGCTCATCCGGCACTGGAAAGATGTGGTGGATATGGTCGCAGAGGTCGACTCACCATGGTTGAAGGTGTGCCTGGATCTTCCGATGCTGGCAAGCTATGACCACGCGTGGGTCGAAGAAGCGGCAAGAACGGTCGGTTCGTTGCAAACGCACTCTCACTTCGGCGGCGAGTTCATACGGGATGAAGACGGCAAGGCCCAACTGAAGCCGCACTGTTTCGGCTTTGCCAAACCGTTGCCCGACTACCCGCACTACATCCGTCTCATGCGGGAAATCGGATACGAGGGCTTCTTCACATTCGAACTCTGCCACCCGGTGTGGGACGAACGGCACCAGGCGGTCAAAATCGATACGGTGCATGAACAGGCGCAGCTTGCCCGGGAGTTCATGCGGGATGTCATCGCCAACACCTAGACGGACGCAGCATCCAGGCTCTGGTGGGAAGCTTTATTGCAGGAAGTGGTGCGAATCCGAACGGCCGACTTGTCCACGTTTTGTTCGTTCGATCTATCCTGGAGCGGATTTTCGAATTCCGGGATCGACGCTTCAGGGAACTGTTCGGGTAGCGGCATCCACGGGCAGCGTTGCACGTTTTTTGTGTAATGGAATGTCGTCGGTGCCGGGTGCGGTGTACCGATCACGACAGGCGTTGCCGGTCGGACGTTAAGGAAGCCTCGGAGTCCAGCATGGCGTCTTCCACCCGTTTACCTTCAGCCATCCGGAAAGGAAGGTAGAACGCCAATACCAGGATAAGGGCGAGGCCTTCGATATACAGGATATACCAAGGCCATGGCGGGAGTGCATCCAGCAGACTGGCGGTCTCGGGCTTGCGGGCGATGAAGAGATAATTGCTTCCGAGCAGCCGGTTCACGATGCCGA
>CAZIIP010000051.1:0-13605 GCA_964539455.1 uncultured Rhodothermales bacterium | reverse complement strand
GACCTCCGATGCGCGGGACGGATCCTGAGCATGCGCCGGTTGCAGCATCTCGGCCGGCGCCACAGCCATCCAGAGTAAAACGGTAACAAGGAAGAATCGGCCGTTAGGCTTTCTGAGAGTGGGATCGTGCATGCTTGCCGGATTATCTGCGTCAGTGACAATTCGTGCTCCTGTACAACACGAACAACCTCCCGGTTTCTATTTGGTTCATCATCTTCTCTACGTCCGAGCGGGTGGGTACCCTCATCCTCGCCAAGGCTCTTTCTCCGCGCAAGACCCGGCGCCCGCATGTTTGACGCTGTCTCACCGGGTGACGCCCCCGGCACTCCTATGTCGTAATGATCGACTTGCTAGCGGTGCACCCGACCGACAGCCGAGCATCTCTCCAATGTCCCCGGTCGGCCGCCCCCGCGCGTACATCTCCTGCAATCAATGCCGTCATATCCCGAAATGGATTCATCAATATCTTTCAAACCTGCAAATGACAGGTTTTATCCCGACCAATGACGAGACGTTCGCTGACTTTTATTTCTACCAAAAAAATAAAATGCGTATAAAGTGGGAAGGAAGACGGCAAAGTCTCGGAGACAGGAGAGGTCCTGCGCAGAAGGCGAGATAGCAATCTACCGTAAGTTTCACGACCTGTGCGACTTCTCGATCTTCCTTGATTCACATTGGCAGACCCAGCTGAACACGCGCATCAAACGAGATATCGAAGAACGCGGATACACACCACGGAAAGCCATGAAAAAGTAGGGGCATCCATTTCGGTCACCCTATCGTGCCGCAACTTCCTTTGATCCACGGCCACGACTACCCGCATATTCCACCTCAGCTGATAGTACCGCACCACCATCCGGGGTGACCTCCCCACCGTCAAATCGTACACGTACCCTGCGGCGGTTCAGCTCTTGAAACGCAGGCTGTTAGCTGCCGCGCCGTGTTGGCATCTGTTCGTCCTCGGTGTGTCTCCGTAAGTGCTCGGTCATGCCTGCCTTAGCACTCCAAAAGATCCGATGCCTGTTATTGTCTGTGAGATATGCAGGCCGGTATCTATTCTTCCAGCAGCCGTTTGATTTCGGCCAGTTTCATAAGCGCCTCGAGGGGTGTCAGGCGGTTGGGATCGACTTCGGACAAAACGCGCCGGATTTCCGAAGCGCCCGGATCCTGAGCAAACAGCGTCATTTGAAGGTTTTCAGGGGCCTCCAGACCGGCGACATCGGCTTTTTCGACATCCGGCGTACGCGACGCTTCATCCTGATTCCGGCCATTGTCCTCGGGTGTTCCCACGGACATACGCTGGTCTTCCAGATGCTGGAGCACCGCCCGCGCCCGTTCTACCACGGGCATCGGCAATCCCGCCATGCGCGCGACTTCGATACCGTAGGAATGATCTGCGCCTCCGGGAACGAGCTTGCGAAGAAAAATGACCTTCCCGTCATGCTCACGTACCTGAATCCGGGCGTTTCGCACCCGCTCGTAGCGCTCGGCAAGCGCATTCAATTCATGGTAGTGGGTAGCGAAAAGGACCCTGGAGGCAACCGCCGCATGTTCGTGCAGGTATTCAACGATTGCCCAGGCGATCGAGAGTCCATCGAACGTGCTGGTTCCGCGCCCTACCTCGTCGAAAAGAATAAGCGAGCGCGGAGTGGCATTGTTGAGGATATTGGCCGTCTCGTTCATCTCGACCAGAAAGGTACTCTCGCCGGCAGCCAGGTTGTCGGAGGCACCCACCCGCGTGAAGATTTTGTCGACCACCCCGATCGTCGCCTTTTGGGCAGGCACGAAGCTCCCGACCTGGGCCATCAGCACGATCAATCCAACCTGCCGAAGGACGACGCTCTTCCCCGCCATGTTCGGCCCCGTAACGATCAGGATCTGTTCCGAGGCCTGATCCAGCGAGATCGAATTGGGAATGAACGGCTCACCTGGAGGGAGCGTTGCCTCCACGACCGGATGGCGTCCTTCCTCGATGTCGAGGATCAGACCGTCGGTGATTTGCGGTCGAACGTACCGGTGTTTTTCCGCCACGACGGCAAAGGACGTCAACACGTCGAGGACGGCAATGAGCCCGGCATTGTTCTGGATGGTTTCGGCAAAGCCCGCCACCGTGTCCCGGAGCGTTTCGAACAGATCCTGTTCGAGCCGGCCCATCTGTTCCTCGGCGGTGAGGATTTTCTCCTCGTATTCCTTCAAACGGGGAGTGATGTACCGTTCCGCATTGACCAGTGTCTGCTTGCGCACGTAGTCGTCCGGCACCTTCTCGCGGTGCGCATTCGTAACCTCAATATAGTACCCGAAAACGCGGTTGAAACCGACCTTCAGGGAGTGGATACCGGTACGCTTGATTTCTTCCGCCTGCAGGCTGCCCAAAAACTGCTTGCCGGAGGAGGCGATCTCCCGCAGCTCGTCCAGATCGGTCGAAAATCCTTCCCGAATGGTTCCGCCCGACGCGACATGGGCCGGCGGGTCGTCCACCAGCGCCGATCGAACCATTTCTACGACTTCAGGACACGGTTTCGTCTGCGAGCCGATCTGATCGAGTGTAGGTGCGCGCGCATTGTCGAGCAGGCGCACGATCGCCGGAATCTGTTCCAGTGAAGATGCGAGCGCGGCCAGATCGCGCGGGTTGGCCCGCTTCAGGCAGATGCGGGCAATGAGTCGTTCCAGGTCCCCGATCTGTGCAAGCACCCCACTGATTTGCTCCCGTAGCACCCTGGAACCGAACAACTCCTCCACGGCGTCGAGTCGTTCCTCGATCACGCCGGCGTTGCGCACCGGTCGCAGCAACCATTGCCGAAGGAGCCGACCGCCCATCGGGGTCTTGGTCTCGTCGAGGATCTGGATCAGCGATCCGTCGCGACCGCCCTCCCGCATGGACGACACGAGTTCCAGATTGCGCTTCGTTTCCGGATCGAGTGCAATGTAGTCGCCCGTTTCGAATCGACCGATTCTCCTGATGTGTGGCAGACGTCCTTTCTGCGTCTCGCCGAGGTAGTGAATGACGGCCCCTGCCGCCACGAGCCCCAGACGCATATGGTCCACGCCGAAGCCCTTCAGCGAATGCGTCTTGAAATGGCGCAGAAGTGTTTCATAGGCGAAATCTAAACCGAACGCCCAATCCTCCTGGGCGGTCGTAACAAATTCCCCGGCCTTCATGCCCTCGACCTGCTTCCGGTTGCGGCGATCGAAGAGCACCTCGGCCGGAGCGATCGACTGGACAAACGCGTCCAGACGGTCGGTTTCCATCTCCGCGACACTGAACTCTCCGGTCGTCGCATCTGCAAACGCTACGCCGACCCGTCCCGTCTCCTTTCCGCTTCCCCAATGAACGGCGGCAAGGTAGTTGCCGTGCTTTGGATCGAGCATGTGGTCGTGAAACGAAACGCCGGGGGTAACGACCTCCACTACGCCTCGCTTGACGATCTTGCGGGCATACTTGGGATCTTCGAGTTGTTCGCAAATCGCGACGCGATGACCCGCCTGCACGAGTTTCGGCAAATACGAATCGAGTGCGTGATGCGGGAAACCTGCAAGCGGGACGTCCGAGGCCTTTCCGTTTGCACGTTTGGTCAACGTAATGCCGAGCAGCCGGCTCACCAGAACGGCATCCTCGTCGAACGTCTCGTAGAAGTCACCCATTCTGAACAGCAGCACGGCATTCGGGTGCTTCTCCTTGATCTTCGCATACTGCCGCATCAACGGGGTCTGCTTTCCTTTTCCTCCTTTCGCCTTTGATTGTCTCTTCCCCATATCGGCTTTTTCCTCGCCGTGGAACGCGTGGTTGCGGCAATTTGCGCGCACCGGTCAATTATATGTGCAATATATGTATTTCTCAACCACCACCCTGTTTATTTAAACCTTTTCGCCGTGACCGCGAGTGGAGGCAAACCCGTTGCCGAAGCCACCAGTTCGTCTCCGTCGACGACCGGACCCACACCTTCCGGCGTACCGGTATATAGGAGATCCCCGGCAACCAGCGTGAATATCGTCGAACAATAGGATACGAGGCGGGCAACGGAAAAGATCATATCTGCCGTCACGCCCTCCTGCACCAACCGGCCGTTCACGTGAAGCTGAAGCTTTATGCTTTGCGGATCGGGAACTTCATTCGCCTCTACAATCCGGCCAAGCGGTGCAAATGTGTCGAATCCCTTTGCAACCGACCAGGGCAATCCGTTTTTCTTCGCTCGCGCCTGCAGGTCGCGCGCCGTTAAATCGAGCCCGACCGCATATCCTGCGACATGATCCAGCGCATTCTCCACGGCAATATCTTTCCCGCCGGAACCAAGTACCGCGACCAACTCCACCTCATGGTGAACATCCTCCGATTCGGCCGGCAGCAAGACGGTTTCACCGGGACCTGCGAGTGCCGACGGCGGTTTGAGAAATACCACCGGTTCGGAGGGAAGCGACGCCCCCATCTCATCGGCATGCCTGGCATAATTGCGGCCGATACAAAGAATTTTCGAGGGCGTCTCGCGCAATCTTCCCGATGCAAGAATGGCCATGAAGCGGTCCGGGTATTGTCTCAGTGATTTCGCTGTCGTATATTTTTAGTTCTATGCTCGCCCCAGATTACATATGAGGGAATCGGGCGGACTGAACGCAGCGAATTTTAGCAGAGCGAGAGAACAAATGTACGCTATTGTCGATATCGCAGGCAAACAGTTCAAAGTCGAGAAGGACGCGAAGCTTTTCGTGCCGCGTCTTGATGCGGCCGTGGGCGATCATGTCACGTTCGACCGTGTGTTGCTCGTCTCGGACGGGAAGAAGGTGAGCGTGGGTACACCGTCCGTCAAGGGCTACGCCATCAAGGCGACCGTCGTCGACCAGGTCAAGGGAGACAAAATGATCGTTTTCAAGAAGAAACGGCGTAAGGGCTACCGGGTAACACGGGGACATCGGCAGCCTTTTACCCGGATTTCGATCGATTCGCTCAAATCCACCGGTAAAAAGGCGGACTGAATTCCGGATTTCTAACAGCACACCACTTTTTGCTATGGCACACAAGAAAGGCGTTGGAAGTACGAGGAACGGAAGGGACTCCAAACCGAAAATGCTTGGAGTGAAGGTATACAGCGGCCAGACGATCAATGCCGGCGGCATCATCATCCGGCAGCGTGGGACCAAGTTTCATCCGGGCCAGAACGTCGGACGCGGAGGTGACGACACCTTGTTTGCGACGTCTGACGGCATCGTGCGTTTCGAATCGAATCCCAGGAGAAAGAATCTGGTTCACGTAGATCCTGCATGATGCAGCCGTGAAGTCGGTTTTTCTCGAGGCTTCCTGCGCGTGTAGGGAGCCTTTTTTGTTTAATTAAAAGATTCCGCCGTGATCGACCTGCGACACGCGTTTCATCTTCCCGCTCCGGACGGAGCCGTCGAACTCAGAGCTTTCACGCATGGACTGATGCCGCGCACGGTTCCGGTGATGATGGAAAAGTTTACCGACGACTGGAAGGCGCGCGGCGTGGATGCATGGAACGAGATCCCCAATCACTGGCTGCCCGATTCGGGCGAACGGGTCGGTTGGTGGACGTTGCCGGAATACCTTGCCGACCGTTTTGTGGCCCCCCTTCTCGGGGCTCCGGAAGGAACGTGCATTTTGCTTCCCAACGTTCACTGGATCGTCCAGTGCCTGCTCTCGTCCCCGGAGATTGCACACGCGGGCTCGGAGCTGTTGTTTACCTCCGCTGAGTTTCCTTCCGTCCGGCACAGCGCAAAGCGCTGGGCCCACCGGTTGTCGATGGAAGCCACCGAAGTTCCGCTGAACGACAATGATCGTCTTGATCGTGCTCGTATACTCGCAGCCATCCGTCCGGAAACGGCACTGGTCTTATTGAGTCACGTCGGCTTCACGACCGGTGAACTGCTCGATGCCCCCTTCCTCAAATCGGTTGTCCGCAAAGCTAAGGAAACGCAGACCTTCGTCGGAGTGGACGGCTACCATGCAACTGCGGCCGTTCCTACGGACGTCGTCGACCTTGGCGTCGATTTCTATTTCGGCGGGTTGCTGAAAGAGGCGTGCGGATCAAGCGGCAATGCCTATCTTTATCTGCGAGAGGGCGTTTCGGTGGATCCACTGCTGACCGGCTGGTTCGGTGATGCGCATCCCTTCGAATTCCGGGCATCCGCGCGTGCGAGCGTGTCGATCAGACGCCGCTTTCTGGGCGGCACAACGGCCGTCGCGCCCCTGTATCACGCGGTGGAGGGTCTGCGCATCCTCTTGAACGAGGGCATCGATCGCATTCGACGGGACTCTCTGGAAAAAACCGAAATGTGTATCACCCGTGCGCAGCGGGCCCGAATTCCCGTTCATTCCCCCGTCGCGTCCAACCGCCGGGGGGCCGTGGTTATTCTCGAAGTGCCGCGTGCCGAGACGGTTTCCGCCGCACTCAAGGAGGCAGGTATCTACACGGATTCCCGTCTGGGGAGCCTTTTGCGAATGGCACCTTATCTCTGGAATACGGTCGAGGATATCGACCGTACCTTTGACACGCTTATCCGTGTGCTGGATACGGTACATTCACCCGATGAAGTGTCCAGGCACGGTCCGGTAACCTGATTCGATTAATGCTATTTGGCGCCATCCGCCTGCGAACCATCTGCAGTCGGCTCGGTACAACTTGGCCTCGCGAAACGGGGTAACGCCCCACCCGCCGGAACTTTTTGATAAAACGCACCAAAACTATTGTGACTGCGCCATGGGCGTGATGAATAAGCTCAGAGAGAGCACTCCCATCATTTTGTGGACGCTCGTCCTTTCTTTCGGCATCCTGTGGGTTCTGCAGGATACACAGGTATTTGACACGATCGGTATGGCCAGCGCCCAACGCCTGGCCGTGGTTGACGGGACGGAGATCACCTATGAAGAGTACCAGCGTGCGCTCGAACAGCAAACGCAGCAGTTCCAGGCACAAACCGGCGAGAGCATACCCGATCAACTCATGGAATCGTATCGCCGACAGGTTTTCAACGGTCTTGTCGATAACGTGCTGCGGGAGCATGAAATGGAACGGCTCGGTATCACGGTTTCCGATTCGGAAGTCATCGAGATGGTTATGGGGGAGAATCCGGATCCGTTCATCCGGCAACAGTTCGATGACGGACAGGGCGGTATTGATCGCAACGCGCTTCGTAGTGCCCTGGACAATGCCGACGCCCGGGAGCAATGGATACTGGTCGAGCAGTACCTGCGAAACAAACGGCGTCAGGAAAAGCTGGACAACCTGATCGCCGGAACATCTCGGATTTCGGAGCAGGAAGTGCTCGCGGAATATGAGCGGAGAAACAGGCGCGTCGATATTGAATTCGTTTCGTTGCGGTATGCCGACATTCCGGACGACTCGGTTACGGTCGATGAACGAGAAATGCGGCGCTTCTACGCAGAGCATCTGGATGAATTTGAGCGCGAACGGACCTATGAAGTCGACTATGTGGCTTGGTCCAAGCTGCCCGCCCGGGAGGATACGCTGGAGATTCTCGGCGATCTCGACGATTTGAAAGAGGAGTTCGCAGCGACGGAAGACGACTCCCTGTTTGTCGTGCGCAACGGCTCGGAACGCCCGTTCTCGTCTGCCTATTTCCCCCCGGATGAACTCGATCAGGAGCTTGCTTCGGCCGTTTTTGAAGATGTGACCGCGGGAAGAATCGTCGGACCCGTTGTCGTGGGTGGGACGGCACACCTTGCCAAAATTCTGGATGCCAGACCAATGGATGATACCAGTGTTCAGGCGCGCCACATCCTTGTCAGGGCATCCGAGTCGGACGATACCGCCACCCGGGCGGAAGCGCGGCGCAAGGCCCTCGATATTATGTCGCGCATCCGCGGCGGAGAATCCTTTGCCCGGATTGCCGAGAACGAGAGCGACGATCCGGGTAGCGGCCAACGTGGCGGGGATCTCGGTTGGTTCGGTCCCGGTCGCATGGTGGAGCCGTTCGAAAACGCAGCATTCTCGGCCCCTGTCGGGCGACTGGTCGGTCCGGTCGAGACGGAATTCGGCTACCACGTCATTGAGGTCCTTCAGCGCGGCACGCAGGAAGTGCAGATCGCCGATGTTGCCTATCCGATTACGGCCTCGACGGCAACGCTGGGTGACCTTCAGAACGAAGCGGACGACCTTCAGTACTTTGCTTCGGAATCGGGTGATTTTGTCGGAGAAGCGGAGCAGGCAGGCCTGGAAGTCCAACAGGTGGCCATCCAGGAGAGCATGACCTCAATACCTGGGCTGGGAGACAGTAGGAGCATTCTGAACTTCCTTTCCGACGCCGAAACGGGCGACATCAGCGATGTGCTCGAACAACCGGACAATTTCTTGGTGCTGCATGTGCGATCGATCACCGAGGCGGGCAATCGCCCGTTCGAAGAGGTGCGCTCCGAAATTGAACCCCGCGTCAGGCTGGAAGCAAAGAAAACGGTGCAACGGGAGCGCCTGGAGAATGCGCTCGCGGAGGCCGACGATCTGGCAGCGGTCGCAGCCGCACTCGGTACGATGGCGCAACGTGCACAGGGTATCAGTTTCACCAACACCACTATTCCGGGACTGGGACAGGAGCCGAAAGTAGTCGGCCGGGCGCTGGGTATCGAGGAGGAGAATACGTTGATCGACGAGCCGATCGAAGGTAACAGCGCCGCCTTTGCCGTAAAGGTGACAAGATTCACTTCTCCCGATCTTTCGTCCGTTCCGGAGGCGACCAAAAACAGTATCCGTCAGGAACTGCTCAACCAGCGCCGGTCACAAATGCAGGCCCGATGGTTGACGGAGCTACGGGAGTCGGCCGACATCGAGGACAACCGCGCACGGTTCTCGCTCTAGGGCCCGCCGGCCGGACACTAGGGTACCATAGCGAAGGTACCTCGGAATACCCGCACGGCAGGTCCCTCGAGGTAAACGTCGGTGAACTCCGCACCACGCCGTTTGAATCCTACGTTCAGAATGCCCCCAGGCATCCGGACCTGTATGGGTCCCGTGCTCGGGCCGCCCGACCGGGCGGCACACAAGGCCGCCGCAATCGCACCCGTGCCGCAAGCCGGCGTTTCCGCCTCCACACCACGTTCGAATGTCCGAACGGCGAGGTCTTGGCACCCACGCCGCGTCCGTTCGACGAAATCCACATTGGTTCCTTCCGGAAAGGCGGGATCATGTCGAATTGCCGCCCCCCATTGCGCAACCGGCGTCTCCCGTGCATCGTCGACAAAACATACCGCATGGGGCACGCCGGTAAAGAGCGCCGTCACCGGCCCGACGTCCGGAGCGGCGTCGCCCTGCAGAAAAACCGATTCCCTGTAACCGGATGGGTCGGGTACGTACAGACGGACGGCGCCGTCTTCGGCTCCATCGATGAGATCGGCGGTATGGATGCCTTCATCCGTAAGGAAACGCACCGGTCTGCTCTCTACACCCGCGTCGACGGCAAAGCGCACCAGGCAGCGGGCACCGTTCCCGCACATCTCGCCCCTTGATCCGTCGGCGTTGAAGTATTTCATCCGAAAATCGATCCCTGCGGCCACCTCCGTATCCATGGCAAGTAGACCGTCTGCGCCAACGCCGGTCCGGCGCGGGCACATCGCGCGTGCAAGCCTGCTCAACAGCTCGTCGTCGTAAACGAAAAATCGGTTGTCGATGACCACGAAATCGTTGCCCGCTCCGTGCATCTTCACAAATTCGACCACCAGTTCCGGCATGGGTATCGTCGGCTGTTATTGCGAACCTGTATCTTGTACCGGGGTTGAAACAAATGAAGTACCCGTTATAAACGTTGTTTCCTTTTCCTATTCAACCACGCGTTTTGGCAGAGAAAAAAATCTCCATCGAGGGTGTGAATCCCCTTCTCATCTTCGGATTCAACGACTCACATCTTCGACGGATCGAAGCATCTTTCCCGCAAACGACGATCGTCGCCAGAGGCAACCAGATCCTGTTGCGCGGACCCGAGGAAGATTTGTCGCGTATCGACCGAACGATCACCGAGTTGAAACTGATCCTGAACCGCAACAAGAATTTAACGGACAACGATATTGTTACGGTTCTCGATCTGGTCAACCTGAAGCGTTCGGCCGGACCGCCGGACCAGAGCGAGGTGATTCTTTTTGCGCCGGAAGGTCGTGTGGTCAAGGCACGCACGGGCGGACAGATCGAAATGGTGCGGCAGGCGCGACAGAACGACATCATTTTCTCGATCGGACCTGCCGGCACGGGAAAAACCTATACTGCCGTGGCCCTGGCCGTCGCCGCCATGAAATCCAGACAGGTGAAACGGGTGATCCTCTCCCGTCCCGCCGTTGAAGCCGGAGAAAACCTCGGATTCTTGCCCGGCGACCTCAAGGAAAAGGTGGACCCGTATCTGCGGCCGTTGTATGATGCACTTGACGACATGCTGCCCCACGATCAGTTGATTTCGTACATGGAACAGGGTGTCGTCGAAATCAGCCCGCTTGCCTTTATGCGCGGCAGAACGCTCCACTCCGCATTTGCG
Source organism: uncultured Rhodothermales bacterium (assembly GCA_964539455.1). GTDB lineage: Bacteria > Bacteroidota > Rhodothermia > Rhodothermales > CAYLXM01 > CAZIIP01. The sequence continues at coordinate 3,126 of CAZIIP010000051.1, read as the reverse complement.
ATACTGGATGAAGCGCAGAACACGACCGCAATGCAGATGAAGATGTTTCTGACGCGGCTCGGACCTAACAGCAGGGCGATTATTACGGGAGACATTACCCAGATTGACCTGCCCCATCGTGCAACGAGCGGGCTTGTGCAGGCTCAGGATATTCTGGACGGCGTAGACGGCATATCCTTTTGCTACCTGGACCAGACCGACGTGGTGCGCCACCGGCTGGTCCGAAACATTATCGCCGCGTACGACGATTTCTTCTCCTCGGAAAACGGTCAGTTTTCCGAACCCGCCGACGCCGACACGCCTTCCCCGCTAAAAGCCGATGGTAATTCGGATGACGTGAAGGGCAAAAAAGAAGAGTGAGAGCACAACCATAGCCGCGATGGCCATTAGGAACGGCTTGCGAACGAACCGCACGCGACTGATCACTGTTTTGCCCGACCGTGAGGACTCTGTTTTTTGCCTCTTCAGTCCGATCGAATCACGGAGTGTTCTCCAACCGGCATCCGTATCCATCGGATCGACCTGTAGACGTCTGGTCTTTTCCACAAGGTGCTGCCACTGTTGCCACTCCAGCCGGTTGCTGGAGTTCTCCGAAATCCAGGCGTTAAACCGCTTCTCCACACCCGGCAGGCGTGGTTGCTCCATGTATCGGGCGAGATCCATGTAGTAGCCGAGGTCTTTATCAGACATGGGGTGTCGTGCTTTCCGAATTTCAGGATGATGGTTGCGCGGCATTCAGCATCCGGCAACCTGATGGTTGATAGACGGCGCTGATGTTACGGCGCAGCGCCTTCAAGAATCAATAGTTATAAAAACCCCGTCCCGTTTTGCGACCGAGCCGTCCGGCCGCAACCATTTTTCGCAAGTATGGACAGGGACGGTATTTGTCATCACCCATTTCGCGGTGCAGCACCTCGAGGATGGACAGACAGACGTCCAGACCGATCAGATCGGCAAGCTTGAGCGGACCCATCGGGTGCGCCATACCCAACTGCATGACGGCATCCACACTCTCGACCGAGGCCACCCCCTCCATCACGCAAAAGGCGGCTTCGTTGATCATGGGCAACAGAATCCGGTTGGCCACAAATCCCGGTGCATCGTTGACGGCGACCGGGTCTTTGTCCAATCGACGGGCCAGGGAGAAAATCCGGTCAAACGTGTCTTCGGACGTTTCAAGCCCGCGGACGATCTCAACCAGGCGCATCACCGGCACCGGATTAAAAAAATGCATCCCGACCACGCGGTCCGGCCGGTCCGTTACGGCGGCGAGTGCGGTGATGGAAAGTGAGGAAGTGTTCGTCGCCAATATCGCCCGTGCCGGTGCGTGTTTGTCGACGTTTGACAGAATCGTCCGCTTGACGTCCATGCGCTCAACGGCCGCTTCGATCACCAGATCGGCTTCGCGTACGGCTTTATCGATGGACGTCTCCCGCTCGATGCGTTCGAGGACGGTCCCTCGCTGATCCGCCCGGAGTCTCTCCTTTTTGATCAACCTGTCCAGGCTGATGCCGATCGCATCCAGGGCATGCTCGAGTTGCGCGGAATCGATGTCATTGAGTACTACATGAATGTCGTGCTGCGCAAGGAGTTGCGCGATGCCGCTACCCATCGTGCCCGCACCAATGACCGCCGCAGACTGAATAGCTTTCATAGATACGCTTGCCTGAGAGCATCCGGCAATCAGACGACCGATACGGTAGTGTCTTGGACGACCGGATGATCGAGGATTTCCGTGGGATTGTTCATTTCGTCCACCAGAACGACACGCGCCTTGTGTTTCCGGGCCTCCTCGGGCGTCATCTCTGCATAGGCAATGACAATTACCTCGTCTCCCGGAGCGGTAAGTCGCGCTGCCGGACCGTTCAGACACACCGTCCTGCTGCCCGCTTCTGCGGGTATCGTATAGGTTTCCAGTCTGGCACCGTTGTTTACGTTCACGACCTGTACTTTCTCGTATGGCAGCATCCCTGCCGCACGCAGCAACGCAGCGTCCAGTGTGATCGAGCCTTCATAGTACAGGTCGGCTTCCGTGACCCGGAGCCTGTGTAGTTTTCCTTTGAGCAGTGTAATAGTCATACCCGTCAACCCGCCGCCTCCGCGTCGACCGATGAGCCGTCGGCGGGGGCGCGCACGATACAGTTGTCAATCAGTCGCGTGTGGCCGAAGAACACCGCAAGTGCCGCCAGAACCTCCTGCCCCGGCTCGATTCTACCGATGGGCTGGAGTAGTCCCGTGTCGACGACGGCGACGTACTGGGCGCTTGCCAAAGGCGCCTCGTTCACGCATTTGAGCATAGCTGCAACAATAGCTTCGGACTCCTGTTCCCCCTCTTTGACCAGCCGTTCAGCCGTACGGACCGCGCGCGAAAGCACGACGGCCTGCTTTCGCTCCTGTGGCGACAGATAGGCGTTTCTGGATGACAACGCCAGGCCGTCCGTTTCACGTACGGTCGGCACACCGATTAAACGGACGCCGAATCCCATATCCTCCGTCATCCGCCGGAGAATGAAAAACTGCTGGGCGTCTTTCAATCCGAATATGCCCACATGTGGCAGGCAGTGAATAAAAAGTCGGGCTACCACGGTCGTCACGCCGCGGAAATGGCCCGGACGCGTACCGCCGCAGAGATGCTCGTCCAACCGCTCGACCGTCACCCATGTCCGGTCGTTGGCTGAATACATCTCCGCCGTTGTGGGTGCGTACACGACGTCGACGCCGCCGAGCGCTTCGATTTTCTCCAGATCACGTTCCAGCTCTCTTGGATAGCCTTCGTAGTCTTCGCCCTCACCGAATTGCGTCGGATTGACGTAAATCGAGACGACGACCCGATCTGCATGCTCGCCTGCCTCTTTCACAAGGCGGAGGTGTCCCTCGTGCAGGCTGCCCATGGTCGGGACAATTGCAATCCGCTCACCCTTTGATCTGAAAATGGAAGCAGCTTCGCGCATGGACCTTTGTTGGCGTATCAGCTGCATTGCGGTTCCGGTTGATGGCGCGATAGCGGACGAATTCCGGCATATGCCGTACCCCCTGGGCTGTATACGTATTCAGCCCCCTGACGATCTCATCCCACGGACTTAATATCCAAATACCGGCAATCGATTTTCATTGGGCTGCGACGGC
>CAZIIP010000050.1:11035-13764 GCA_964539455.1 uncultured Rhodothermales bacterium | reverse complement strand
GTTGCAGGGTACGTTTCGGGAGGTCAAGCTCTTTCTCCTCGAGCAGCTTGCCGATAGCGACTCCGCCGGGGTGTTTTTCGACCAATCGTACAACGATCTCTAACTCACTTTCCGGGACTCGTTTTGGCATAATTATTTATCGATTTGGCATAATTACGCTAATCGTGTCATATCTCGTTGCCTTTCTGTCACGATCAGCCACTATCGTGCTATAACACTACGTTTCTTGGCACGAATAACCTAATTGTGCCAAACAACGTCATCTGAGACGTCACCTCCTTAAAACAGAATCGCCCTAACGCATTGACTTATGGTTAGGGCGAATTGTCTTGTGGAGCTAAGGGGAGTCGAACCCCTGACCTCTTGAATGCCATTCAAGCGCTCTACCAGCTGAGCTATAGCCCCTGCTGTGGGTCTGGTGTGCATCGCAAAACGACCAGATGCAGACCTTAAAGATAAGCAATACGGTCTGTGTTGAGCAAATTCCGATACCTGCCGTTCCAGTACGAGGTCTCGACGTTTATTGCAACTGTGTGTGTGGGGGGGTAGGATAGTGGCATGGAAGTGAAATGGTGTCGAAATCAACCGGAAATCGGAGCCGATCGAAACGTGAAACTCGAAACCTTAGGTCCGGAACCGCTTCCCCCAGTCGCATCTTGCCCCATCATTTACGCTATTTTGCCGATCCATCTTTTGGCAGAAGGTTTGGCATGGAAGACTCGGCCCCGGTCCACGTATTCAAGTTTGGCGGCACGTCGGTTGCGACGGCGGAACGTATCCGCAGCGTGGTGCACATCATTGCCCGGAAACCACGAGGCGTGCGACGGATTGTGGTCGTGTCGGCGCTTGGCGGCGTGACCAACATGCTGCTCGAAGGCATCACCATGGCCTTGAGACGATCGCAGGAAACAGTGCGGTTGATCGATGAACTTCGCAGCCGGCACACCGAGGTGGCGCGCGAACTGGTTGCAGGTGAGGAGCGACAGGCGATTCTACTCAAATTGAACCGGTTGTGGCACGACCTCAGTGAGTTGCTCGACGGTGTCGCTCTGTTGCGCGAATGCTCGCCCCGCTCCCGCGACGTGATTATCTCCATGGGAGAACGGGCTTCGGCCCCCCTGATTGCCGCCGCCTTCCGAGCCGAAGGACTCAATGCCGAAGCGCTGGATGCGGATGAATTCGTCCGCACGGACGAACTCTACGGTGAGGCGACCGTCGATTTTCCGGTGACCAACCGGCTTATTCAAAGTGCATTCGCGCAGATACCGACCGACAATGTTACTATTGTTACGGGATTCGTGGGTTCTACGGATCGGGGTATCATCACCACGCTCGGCAGATCGGGATCGGACTATACCGCCACGATTCTGGCAGGTGCCCTGGGCGCGGAGCGCGTGGAAATCTGGACCGATGTCGACGGTGTCCTGTCGGCCGATCCACGCATGGTGATCGATGCCGTCTCGCTCAATCAACTCTCGTATCGAGAGGCGAGCGAATTGGCGTACTTCGGCGCCAAAGTGCTGCATCCCCGCACGATGCGTCCCCTCCAGGAAAACGGTATCCCGCTCTATATCAGAAACACGCTCAATCCGGAGGCGGACGGCACCCTGATCTGGAACGAATCGCCACGTGCGCCCCGCGTCGTCAAAGGGGTTACCGCCATTCGGGACATGGCGATGGTGATTATCGAGGGGACGGGGATGATGGGGGTTCCGGGTATTGCGGCGAGGGCATTCGGTGCGCTGGCGGAGCAAAAGATCAACGTGCTGATGATCTCCCAGGCCTCCAGCGAGCAGAGCATCTGCGTCATCGTAAGAGAAAGCCGGAAAAACGAGGCCGTCAACGCACTGCAGATGGCGTTTGAACGCGAGATCGAAAGAGGGGATGTGAGCGGCGTTTCTGCGCTTCCCGACTGTGCGGTTTTGAGTGTCGTCGGCGAGGGTATGCGGCACTCTCCGGGGCTGACGGGAAGGATGTTCGCCACACTTGGACGGATGGGTGTCAACGTCCTGTGTATCGCAGAAGGAGCGTCCGATACAAACATTTCCGCCGTGGTATCTGAAGAGGATGTCGAATACGGACTGGAGGCACTGCACGAATCCTTCGTCTCCGGGTGCGATCGCGTCCATCTTTTTCTAATAGGCGTCGGTACCGTCGGGTCCAGGCTGCTCGAGATTTTGCACGAGCAGGGACCGTACTTCGAGGAGCATTGCAATCTGAAATTCGAATTGGCCGGGCTGACAAACTCGCGCCGAATGGTGTGGAACCGGGACGGTATCCCGTTTGACGAGGCGGTAGATCGGCTGGAAAGCGGCCGTCTCGCGGATATCGAAAGCGTGATCGACGAACTGGAACAGACGCAGCTTGAGCGGCTCATTGTCGTTGACGCTACGGCTTCGGATGAGGTTGCGGCAAGCTATTCGCGCCTGTTTGATGCGGGTGCTTCGATTGTGACGCCCAACAAGCGGGCGAACAGCCGCGATTTGGCCTACTACCAGCGGTTGCAGGATACCGCCCGTGAGCGCGGGCTCGCTTATATGTACGAAACAACGGTGGGCGCCGGGCTTCCGGTCGTATCGACACTGCGGGATCTTGTACTGTCGGGAGACACAATACACACAATCCAGGGCGTTCTGTCAGGCACACTCGCCTATGTTTGCGGCCGGCTGAATGAAGGTGAACGGTTCTCGAAAGCGCTCTTGCAGGCGCGGGATCGTGGATATACGGAG
>CAZIIP010000050.1:0-11025 GCA_964539455.1 uncultured Rhodothermales bacterium | reverse complement strand
GAAGATCTCTCCGGAATGGATGTTGCCAGGAAGATTCTCATACTGGGAAGAGAAATGGGTCTGGAAGCCAATCCGGAGGACGTCGAGGTGGAAAGTCTGGTGCCCGATTCCATGTCCGGCTCCGGCCTGCCGCTGGAGGCCTTCGTCGAGCGCTTGCACGAATTGGATGCCGCATTCGAGAAACGGCAAAAGGAAGCGCTGGAGGCCGGTGGCCGTTTGCACGTGATCGCAACGGCCCGGGAGGGCTCGCTTCGTGTCGGTATGCAGGTCTGCCTGCCCGATTCCCCTTTTCATGCGCTTACCGGCACCGACAATATGATCGCGATCACCTCCGAGCGTTATCCTGCGGAATCACCCCTTATCATCCGCGGGGCAGGGGCAGGACCGGACGTTACGGCATCGGGGATTGTGTCGGATCTGGTGAAGGCGGCGAGAAGGGTGGGGTGAACGCTACAGTCCTTCCGCCGCGTCGGCGTCGACCCACCAGATGACATTGCCGGCAGCGGGCTCGACGAAACGGGCTGGACAGAGTTCGATGGTGTTTTTCTGGCCGAACGCACACTTCAGGGCCTCGCTCTTGTCGTTTCCGACCACCATGAAGTAGACGTGGCGGGCCAGGTTGATGACCTTCAACGTCAGTGTTATGCGCTCCAACGGCGGTCTGGGAGATTCGACCGGCAAAACGCACCGCTCCTGCTCGGTAAGTGCCTCGGATTCTGCAAAGATCGAAGCCGTGTGGCCGTCGGAACCCATACCCAGAAGCACAACATCGAACCGCGGGGGAGTCCCGAGGGTCTTTTGGATCAGCCTGTCATAAGTCTCCGCGGCAGCCTCGATGTCCGTCGGATGTACGACGATGGGATGTACCTGTGCTTCAGGGATGGGCAAATGCTTGACAAGCCTGGTGTAGGCTACGCCGTAATTGCTTTCAGGATGATCCGCCGGAACCCAGCGTTCGTCGCCCCAAAAAAGGTGAACGCAGTCCCAGGGAATCCGCTCTGAAAACGACTTCGCCAAGACATCGAACAGCGGCAACGGCGTTTGTCCGCCTGCCAGCGCCATTGCACAGCGACCACGTGCTTCGACCGCTTCCTTCACCCTTTGCTCGAGTGACCGTGCAAGGCTCTCGCAAAGGTGGGAGTGGTCGCGGTGAAGCCGCATTTCTCGCTTCAGCCGATCGGTTGCCATCTGTCTCCGGTTTCAGCAATTAAACGAATGGCCGCATCGGGACCATCTGAGCCCGCGTGATACGTCTCGACAGGCAATGCGGTGTTGTCAAGTACGGAAGCATAGAATGCCCACGACTTCTCGACTTCGTCCGCACGTACGAACAACGTCTGGTCTTCCGTCACGATGTCGTAAAGCAGTGTCTCATACCCGTCCGGAAGCGGCCCGTACACCGATTCGTATTCGAAGCTAAGGTGTTGAGTTTCGAGCTGCATCTGCTGTCCGGGTGTCTTTACGTCGAATCCGAGCGCAAAACCCTCGTTCGGCTGTAATGTCAATACCAGCTGATTGGAATGTAAGCGGCAATGCGGATACGGGCGAAACAGCGACACGGGCGGCACACGAAATCTGACCGCCACCTGCGTTAACCGTCTACCGAGACGTTTGCCCGTTCGCAGATAAAACGGGACGCCTTGCCACCGCCAGTTGCTTATCTCCAGACGAAAAGCGGCGTATGTTTCCGTCATCGACTTCGGGTCCACTCCCTCTTCATCCAGATACCCGGGAATCCGTTCGCCGTATTCCGATCCGTCCGTGTATTGACCCCGAACGACATTGGCAATCTCGAGGGGCTTCAGCGCCCGCAACACCTTAACCTTCTCGTCCCGGATGGCGTCGGCATCGAAAGCCGAAGGAGCTTCCATCGCCGTAAGCGTGAGGAGCTGCGTCAGGTGGTTTTGCACCATATCGCGAACGGCGCCCGCCTTGTCGTAATAGCCGGCTCGTGAGCCGACGCCGAGATCTTCCGCTACCGAAATTTCGACACTCCTCACCCGGTCACGATTCCATACGGACTCGAACATGGGATTGGCAAAGCGGAATACGAGCAGATTTTGAACCGTCTCCTTGCCGAGGTAATGATCGATGCGATAGACCTGGCTTTCGTCAAAATGGGTATGCACAACCCGATTCAGGGCCCTGGCGGTTTCGAGATCTCGACCGAAAGGTTTTTCGACTACCAGACGGCTCCAGCCTGGAGCCTTGTTCAACCGCGCGTGTCCCAATCCTTCAATCGTGGGGACAAACGACGCAGGCGAAAGTGCAAGATAAAAGACGCGGTTTCCGGGCAGACCGTGGTCAGATTCGATTTGCCGGATCCGCGCCTCGAGCCGCTCGAAATCTTCAGCGGTTCCGCCGTAAATGGACTGATAATGTAGACAGTGGTCGCACCAGCCCTCCAATTCATCTCGTTTCGTTCCGGAGTCACGCAGCGCTTTGCGGGCCAGCTTCCGATAAGAATCATCGGTGTGATCGCGGTTGCGGGCCACACCCAGTATCACGAACGGTTTGCTCAGGCGGTTTGCGCGGGAAAGATGATAGAGTGCGGGAAGAAGTTTTCGACGCATTAAATCACCTGTACCGCCGAATACTACGAACAGATGAGGATCTGGAGTCATTGATGCAGGAATATGGGAAACCGGATTTTATACAGCGGTATACGAGACGACATCCGAAAAGGTCGATAGGCAAAGAGTGGATTTGTTACGTTCTTTGTAACGTCAGTAACGCCTGCCGGTACATACAGGTTGATGCACGTTTTCTTGAAACAAGGATGGTTCCATTCACCGAATCCGAAACAAAATGTTACGCATACCGGCCGCCGGTTGGTTGCTTCCGGCCCTGCTTCTCTGCTCCTGTGCCGGGCAGGCGCCCGATGCCGAAACCGTTATTGCAGAAGCGATTGAAGCCCACGGCGGAAGCCTTTTCCAACGAACGGCGATATCGTTCGACTTTCGAGGGACGCACTATGTCGTTTCCCATGGGCCACAGGGCCATCTTTTCAGACGTTCCTGGACGGACTCGGCCGGGGAGGTGCAAGACCGGCTGGAGCACGGCGACTTCGATCGGTATATCGACGGCAGGAAGATTGCCATGACGGAACAGGATTCACTCAGCTGGTCTTCCACGTTCACGTCCGTCCCGTATTTCGCAGTATTGCCTTTTCGCCTTCAGGATCCTGCGGTGGACGCGAAGTGGTTGGGTATGGAGGATGTTAATGGGATCGAATATGACAAGATTGAGGTGACCTTCGAACAGGAGGGAGGAGGAAGGGACTGGGAGGATCGGTTCGTCTACTGGTTCCGCCGGAACGGTCGAACAATGGACTATCTTGCCTATCGATTCGGCGACGCTCCCGACGATACGCGCTTTCGGGAGGCCAAGAATATTCGTACGGTCGGCGGGATCCGATTTGCCGACTACAACAATTATGTCTACGAGTCTCCTGGTCTGGACATCGCCGTGTACGACAGCCTGTTCGAAGCCGGTGTGCTGGAACGCGTCTCCACCGTCGATCTCGACAATGTATCCGTATCCGCTCTGTAGGAAACGCTCATCGTCGCGTAGCGAAAAGTGCCGTCAGAAAAGCGATGACCGCCGTATACAATGCCGAGCCGATCCACAATCCGAAGATCAGGAAGGGTGTGCGGGTTCCGGCCGTCAATGCGAAGAAAATAACCGTGATTCCGTTGTGTACGAGGGCGATCACCAATCCACCGATCAGCGCCTGTGCAGGGGTCACGTGAAGGGTTTCGCGTGGATCGATGGCGAAGAGACCTACAATGAATCCGACGATGGTCTTTGCCATCATCTGTATTCCCCAGGTACCGTAAATCAGGTCGCACAGAAAGCCGAAGAAAAAGCCTGCAAGCGAGCCCATGAGCCTGCCGCTTCTCAACGCGGTGACGACTACAAGAATGAGTACGGCATCAGGGAAAACTCCCCAGAGGCGCAGCCGTCCAAGAACCAGCCATTGCAAGGCAACGACGAGCAAGCCAAGGATGAGTATGCGGATACGAGACGACATCTGGTAAACCCTGATCGCGAGAAGGTAACGGTTTCCGTCCGATCGGAGAAGCACCGCGATGGAGTTTTGTCGTATCAGCCGTCTTCATAGGATGCCAGCGTTCGGACGATGGCGTCCAGCGTACGGCTGATTTGACCGCCGCTGGTCGAATAATTGTTGGCGATGGCCGAGAAGGCGAGCACGTTATTTCCCTTCGTGTACACATAACCGCTAAGTGCCCGCGCAAATTCCAGCGATCCGGTTTTTGCCTGTACCGGCACATTTGTAAGCCTGCGGGCGAGTGTCGAGCCCCGTTCACCGCCGCGCGGGAGCGATGCGGAAAATGACTCCCACTCCTCGTGGGTAAACATGTGGGCGAGCACCTGCGCGAACAGCTGCGGTGATACGAGGTCTTTGCGCGAGAGGCCGGATCCGTCGCATACGGATAGCCCGCTCGTGGAGGCACCCGCCCGTTCCGCCAGGTTGCGAATGCGGCGTTCCGCCGATCGCGCATCACCGCGATCTCCAATCGTGCGGAAAATCTGTTCCGCGTAAAAATTGTTACTGTTCTTGTTGACGAGTTGAATGAGCGTACCTAGGGGTGGCGAAATGTGGGCAAAGAGCGGCTGTGCTCCCCGGTATCCGGGCCGCGAACGCAAGTCGTCAATGTCCTCGAGCGTACCCTCCAGGACGATGTCCTCCGCATATAGGTACGATTCGAAGGCGGAGAGCATGTATCGTGTGGGATCGCTGACCGGAATGCGTATGGTCTGTCGATGGCCGGCGCGCACGCCACCTTCCAGGCGAACCGAATTGCTACCGGCGGTGCGTACGAGTCGCAGTCCCGAGCGCCCGCGACTTATCGCATACGCCTTGTTGACGATCACCAGGTGGCGACCGGGCGACTGGGAAACCCGGACGGGAGCGCCCGCCTGTCCGCCCCTTACCACGATATGGGCAATGTTGTCGCGATACGGCAGCCCACCGGTTCCCGTGGCGTATGTCCGGGTGCCGATCAGGCCGACATCCCATCCCTCCTGATAGGGCTGGTCGTCAAATGCGTTATCGTCTCCGATAATCCGGCCTTCTATACGCCGGATGCCCATCTCGGCAAGCCGTTTTGCCCACGTTCGAAGCGGATCTTCCCTGAACCGCCGCGAGCCGAAAGACGGATCGCCGGAGCCCCGGATGATCAGGTCGCCGACCAGCGTCTCCCCTTCAATTTCGCCCCGCATGTAGAGGACCGTTTGGTAGCGGTGCTCACTGGAGAGTGCATCGAGCGCTGCCGCAGTGGTGAGGAGTTTGAGATTGGAAGCCGGGATCAATCGTTTGTCTCCGTTTCTGCTGTAGACCATTCGGCCAGTGGCCACATCTACGACATGCACACCCCAAAAAGCGGTATCGGCACCGGGAGCATCGAGATGGTCGTCGATGCGCGATGCGAGATATGCGGATGCTTCCGGCGAAGTCGAGGGGCCGGCTGCCGTCGATAGAAGGGCCGAAAGAAGGATGACGATCAACCCGACGCGGGCAGATCGATGACTATTCGGACCCCGCGCTGAACCGGAGGGGCGGCCTGCTGGAAAGGGCATGTGCAATGCGCTTCAAATTTTGCATCCTGAAAAACGGTTCCGATGGAGGAAACGCTTTCGGGATCGATGGGTTGCCGGATGCCTCGGGTCTTCTCCACCGACGGCATGACGGCGGTGGCAGGTGTAATGAGGTGGAACATAGAAACGGCCAAACGGTAGCTTCCGTTTGTATCTCAATACCGTAGCCATGGCCAGGAAACAGGATCGCAAGGGTGCAAAAAAGGGAACGCGCCGCGGACGTACAGCCCGAAGAACGCGCGCGACCCGCAAACCACAGATGCCGTTCGGCAAGCGCAATTACATCCTGTTGGCGATCGGCATGCTGCTGATCGTTACCGGCTATACAATCATGCGCATCGAGAATGAGGTGGACGGTTTTGTATCCCTCTACGTTGCGCCTATCATTCTGATTGCGGGCTATCTCGAGATCATCTATGCCGTCTGGTGGCGTCCGGAGGAAAAAGCACCGGCAGGCGGAGCCGATCAATAGCGCATATAGGGACGCCGCCGTTCCCTAAAGCGCTCAATCCCGTCGGTCCAGGCGTTGATAATCTCGTCCGGTGGTACATCTACCGACAGCATTTCATAGAGAAGAGACGTACCGGCCAGCCTGGCCATCCATTCCGGGCGCAGCCGTTCTTTTCTGGCCGAGGGCGGGACGGTATCGAGAAACGCATCGAGAAGGTAAATAGCCGTCTCCACCGGTTCGTAGGCTGCGGGATCCCCGGTTAGGACGGAGACGCCCCCGAGCCTCACGTTTTCGAGTTTCGGTTGTGCCGACATACCGGGAATGCTTACCGGGGTGAACGTGACCGCTTCAAATCGTACGCCAGGCAAGTTTAAATCATTCAGCCGCCCGGCGATGCCGTTCCCGTCGATGTTTTTGCCACCCACCGTTGTGAACGGTCTCCGGGTGCCGCGTCCCTCGCTGAAGGTCGACGCTTCAAAAAGACAGGTACCTGGATACACGAGAGCCGTTTGGAAATCCGGTATGTTCGGGCTCGTGGGAATCCATGGACGGCCGAGATCCGGCCATAATAGATTTCGCTTCCAGCCCTGCATCTCGATGACAGAGAGGTTCAGCGATGCCAGACCTGCGAGCATTTGCTCTCCCTTGATCATACCTGCCAACTCGCCTATGGTCAAGCCGTGAGCGATCGGGACCGGGTAGCGGCCAACAAATGAAAAGTGCTGCGCTTCGGCGATGAAGCCGGATGTGTAATCTCCACCGAGTGGATTGGGACGATCGAGCACGACGAAGGCGATACCGGCATCGGCGGCCGCCTGCATCGCGAGTCCCATAGTAGAGATATAGGTATAAAACCGTGCACCGACATCCTGTATGTCGAATAACAGGGCATCCAGATGTTCGAGCGCCTCCCGGGGCGGCTTGCGCCGTTCACCATAGAGGCTGATCACCGGAAGACCCGTCTTCTCGTCCCTCCCGTCCTCCACGACATCGCCTGCGTCCGCCTCTCCCCTCAGGCCGTGTTCCGGACCGAACAAGACCTCGAGCGTCACATTGGGCGCATCGTGGAGATGGTCGATCAGGTGCTTGCCGTTCACCATCGCGGTGTGGTTGGTCACCAGACCGACGCGTTTTCCGTCCAATTCCTCGAATGACGAGGCTACCAACCGTTCCGCACCGGTGAGGAAAGAGGTGGTGTCGGCTTCGTGTCGCCGAGGCCCGCGGTCTCCCGCGCACGAGACAAAGAGGACCGCCGCTGCGGCGGCAACCCTCGTGAACCGGCGGCAATATGAAGATCGCTCAGGAATTGGCAACGATTTCCGATTCCGGGAAGAAATAGGCGGTTTCCAGCCGGCCGTTCTCCACGGAGTCGGATCCGTGCACACAATTCTGGCCTTTGGAGGTCGCGAGGTCCTTTCGAACCGATCCTGCAGCCGCCTCTGCAGGGTCGGTCGCGCCGATCAAACGGCGATAGTCCTCGATAGCATTTTCCTTTTCAAGCACCATCGGCACACAGGGACCGCTCGACATAAAGTCGGTCAGTTCGTCAAAGAAAGGTTTGCCCTTGTGAACCGCGTAGAATCCTTCGGCTTCTTTTTTGCTCATCTTCACCATTTTAAGTGCGCGAATGGTGAAGCCGGCAGACTGAACGCGCCGAATAACCTCACCGACAACGCCCTTTCGCACGCAGTCCGGTTTAATGATTGCAAGGGTTCTTTCGATAGCCATGGTTGCCTGAAGTTTGCTGTTTCGGTGCCCGATCTTTGGGGTGAGAAGATACGGTAAGCTCCTTCCCTGCCAAAGGTTCTAGGAGTTTGTCGGACTTGAAAAATAGCCCCTTTGTTTCTATTGAACTTACATGCGATCAGCGCTGTAGCGGATTTGCTGTAAATAAGTAACTTACGCCGAGAGTCCGACAGCCTCCTAAGCTTCACGTTTCAGGATTCAAGACATCAAATCCTTAAACAAGTTTGCGCGATATTTTTGGGCAGTGGTCAGTAGCGTCCTGAAACCTGTAGCTTAGAATCCGTACCCCAGGAATTCAGTCAATGGCAATCCGGAATGTCCGGCCGACCTCCTCATTCGTTCATGCGCGACCCATCAAACATGCCGCTCCGCGTGGTAGGAGGAACGGACGAGCGGGCCGCTTTCCACGTGCTCGATGCCCATTGCCTCTCCTTGTTCCTTGTACCAGGCGAACGTGTCGGGGTGCACGTATTCCTCGACCGGCAAGTGCATTTTGGTCGGCTGAAGATATTGTCCGATGGTCATCACGTCGAGACCGATGTCGACATAGTCGCGCATCACGGCGAGCACTTCCTTCTTCGTTTCACCCAGGCCAACCATGATGCCGGATTTTGTCCGCAGCCCGAAGACGTCTTTCGCCCGCTCGAGTACGCCCAGTGATCGCCGGTAGTTGGCCTGTGGGCGCACACGGCGGTACAGTCTGGGAACCGTTTCGAGATTGTGATTAAAAACCTCGGGACGTGCTTCCAGAACGAGATCGAGCGCACCCTCATAGATGCCTCTGAAATCCGGTGTCAAGACTTCAATCGTGCAGCCGGGCCTTCTCTCCCGAATCAGTCGAATCGATTCGGCGAAAACCGGAGCTCCGCCGTCCTGACGTTCGTCGCGGTTCACGCTGGTGATGACGGCGTGTTTGATATCCATCAACCTTACTGCCTCGGCCACGCGATTCGGCTCATCGAGATCCAGTCCTTCGGGAGGCCGTCCGGTTTTCACGGCGCAAAAGCCGCAGCTGCGCGTACAGACGTTTCCGAGAATCATAAACGTGGCAGTCCCGGCCGTCCAGCATTCTCCCATATTCGGACAGCGGGCACTCTGACAAACGGTATGCAGATCGTGCGTTTCAATTACGTCCGAGACGCTTCGATAAGCTTCCCCATAAGGCAAGCGCACGCGCAACCATTCGGGACGCTTCCGCCGATCCGGCGCAGAATCCTTCTTGTCGAGCACGGGAAGGGATAGTGTGTCACCATCGCCACCCGGCCGCTCGCCATTGTTGTCGGGAACGCGTTTCAGCGTAATTTCTCCCGGACGTGCCGCCGATTTTCGGAGATTCTTGTGACGACGATCGGCCATGTGTCGGAGATTGTGGAACGAGTCTGATGCGCCTTGGGTACGACGCCCGTTGGTCAGCATTCTACGCGGATTATCCGTGCGTGTTCAGAGCAATCTGCCGGCGCACATCGGATCTTGATTTGATGCTCTTTCGGAAACACTACTCAGTAATCGAATGCCTCCAATGACCCATTCAGACGATCGCATACGCTCCGATCAGGTTCACCAGATCATCCGGCGATGTATGCTTGCAGACGGTATGGATATGGTGCTGGACATGAAAAGAAGCGAAGGCGCCTACTTGATTGACGCGGCTACGGAGAGGAGGTATGTAGATTTCTTTACGTTCTTTGCCTCAAATCCGCTGGGAATGAACCATCCCGGTATGCGTACGGATGAGGCGTTCATCGACCGTTTGCTGGATGCGGCGCTCAACAAGGTGTCGAATTCCGATATTTACACGCTTCATATGGCGAGGTTCGTGAACGCCTTTGGTCGTATGGCTATGCCGTCGGCGATGGTCCATTGTTTTTTTATTTCCGGAGGTGGACTGGCCGTCGAAAATGCGCTTAAAGCAGCATTCGATTGGAAAGTCAGAAAGAACTTCCAGAAGGGCTATCGAAGAGAGGTGGGAAGCCAGGTGCTTCACCTTGAGAGAGCCTTTCACGGCCGGACGGGCTATACCATGTCACTGACCAACACCGATCCGTGGAAAGTGGCTTATTTCCCTAAGTTCGACTGGCCGAGGATCCTCTCGCCGGATGCAAACGGACTGCAGTCAACCGGCAACCTCGAGCAAATTGTCGAACGCGAAAACCTCGCCGTTGAACAGGCGAAACGACATTTTGTCGAGCGCAAGGATGAGATCGCGGCGATTGTACTCGAACCCATACAGGGGGAAGGCGGGGACAACCATTTTCGCCCTGATTTTTTGGCCCGACTCCGTCAATTGGCCGACGAAAACGAAGCGCTCCTCATATTTGACGAGGTACAATCCGGTTTTGGTCTCACCGGCAGTTTCTGGGCGTACCAGGGGCTCGGAGTCGATCCCGATATCGTCGCTTTCGGGAAAAAGGCCCAGGTGTGCGGCGTCATGGCTTCGGCACGTGTGGATGAGGTTGCCGACAACGTTTTTCGCCGATCGAGTCGTATCAACTCCACCTGGGGCGGGAATCTGGTCGATATGGTACGGTCCGAGCGCATCCTTCAGATTATCGAAGAAGAGCGGCTCGTGGACAATGCCGCTCAGGTTGGAGCTCACCTGTTGAAACGACTGATGTCGCTTTCCGGTAAGTATGACTTCGTCGAGAATCCCAGAGGCCGCGGGTTAATGTGTGCATTCGATTTGCCGTGTGCGGGATCCCGTGATGCCGTCAAGGCAAAAGCATACGAACTTGGACTGGTCGTATTGGGATGCGGGACGCGTACGATTCGTTTCCGTCCGGCACTGACGATTGGGGAGGCGACCGTCGATGAAGGAATCGAGATTCTCGATCAGGCGCTTGCGGAGGTTTCGGCGGAAGGCGTACCGGCGGGTCATCCCCCTCTCGGATAATGAATACCGGCCGGCCGTCGGGTTTCGCCGCGCCGCGATGCGGAAAAGGAGGAGGCCGCTACCCGAGTAGAGGTGAAAGCAGCGCCTTTGCCTCGTCTTTGCAGCTAATCGGAACGTGGAGTTCTACCGACAGCAGTCCGGCAGGACTAATCTCGCTGAACATCCCGGTCTCGGCATGATCCTTGATCAAGGTAGCGATCCCGGCGTCATTGAGAACGGAGGCGGCCATTTCCGCTGACGGACGCCCTGGAAACGACAGAAGGAGTACGAATTGGTCGTTCACTGTGATTGGGTATGAAGATCGGCGCGCAGGTCC
>CAZIIP010000049.1:0-14179 GCA_964539455.1 uncultured Rhodothermales bacterium | reverse complement strand
AAGACCGGGGCCTGTCGGCCGCCGAAATGAAATGCCCTGCGTCTGCAAGCCGACTAACGACCTGCATACCTATCGTGGCCGAATCATCATACGGCACAACGGAGACCTCACCCTTGAATCGGATGAGGAGATGGGCACTAGAATACATCAAATAAATAACGGAGGCTGTTAGCAACACGTACGGGTTCGTGCCTCCAGGTCTGCCTTCGCTTACTTGCGGATGCCGATTTCGGCAATAATCTTACGATACCGCTCGATATCAACATCCATCAGGTAATTTAACAGGCGCCGCCGCTTCCCAACGAGTTTCAACAATCCCCTGCGAGAGGCGTGATCCTGGGTGTGCTTCTTCATATGCTCGGTAAGAAGCTTGATCCGCTCCGAGAGCAAGGCAATCTGAACCTCGGGATGTCCCGTATCCGTCTCATTCTTGCCGAACCTGGTTACGAGTTCGGACTTCTGTTCTTTGGTAATCATCTTATCCTCTTTAGATTGATACCATGCTAAAGAAGACGCCGGCTACTGTCTACTCAGACCAGCCGTACATCCGTTCTAGTACTTGCTTGCTCCTCTCTTGATCCCGACGCAATTGATCGGTCAGCGCATCGATTGAATCGAACCGGCGTTCTTCTCTTATACGCTCGGCAAACCGAATACGCAGGATTTCGCCATAGAGATTGCTGCGGAAGTCGAAAAGATGCACTTCGATGTACTGTTGTTGGTCAAGGCTGAACGTTGGGCGTTTGCCGATGTTGAGCATTCCGAAGTAGCTCTTCTTTTCCTTCCGCCGGTATACTTCTACGGCATAGACACCCTTTTTCGGGATCAGTTTCGCGGGATCGATCTCCTCGATGTTTGCTGTCGGGAATCCGATACTTCGACCGCGCGCCTGTCCTGGAACCACCTCTCCCTGGAGGCCATACGGCCGTCCGAGCATATTGGCTGCACTCCTTACATCTCCGTCTTCGCGCAAAAAACGCCTGATTTTACTCGACGAGACCACGGTGGTGGTGACGGCCTGGGGAGATACGACATGTATTTCGAACTCCAGACGCTCCCCCAGCATGGTGAGCATTTCCCTTCCGCCGTCGCGATCACGTCCAAATCCATGGTCGTGTCCGATGACCATATGCCTCATGCCGACGGTTTTGAACAGAATGTCTTCCACAAACGTCTCAGGAGGTGTTCTGGAGAACTCCATTGTGAAGGGTATTACCACCAGACGGTCGATACCGAGTCGGGAAAGCCGGGTTGCACGTTCTTCAATGGTCGAGAGAAGCGGCACTACTTTGTCGCCGAGGATCGTCTGGGGGTGGGGATCAAACGTGACTACTACCGCTTGTACGTTGTGTGCACGTGCCAGCTGATTGACACGCTGCATGATCTTCCGATGCCCCAGATGTACGCCGTCGAAGGTGCCGACGGTAACGACGGCGCCTTCAGTCCGGCGGGAAGGATCAAGACCTCGTTCGATGATCATGCCTCAGCGTGATTACAGGGTCAGTTTTTTTGCGCTTCACAGTAGTCTTCCAACGTATCCAGGTTCCAGGCCCTGTCCACCGTGTAGGGACCGATCTCTGTTCTTCGCAACGCAATGAGATGTGCTCCGCAGTTCAGTTGCCGGCCGACATCATGTGCCAGTGAGCGCACATAGGTACCTTTTGAACAGACAACCCGAAAACGTACATCACTTTGCTCACGTCCCAGAAACACAAAGCTGTAGACATCTACCCATCTAGGTGGCCGGCTGACCGTTTCTCCTCGCCGCGCTTTTCTGTACAGTGGTTCCCCTTGCACTTTTACGGCGGAATATGCCGGAGTTAATTGTCGGATAGCGCCTTCCAGAGAGGACATTTCATTAAGAATCTTCTCGTCGGTAACGTGTTGCCAAGTTCTGCGGCAAACGACTTGTCCGTCTGCGTCAAACGTGTCGGTCTCGATCCCGAGCCGGAAGTTCCCCTCATACACTTTGTCCAGATTCTGAAAATCCTCGACCAGTTTGGTTGCCTGTCTTCCTACGCAACAAATCAGTAGTCCGGTAGCCATGGGATCCAGCGTGCCGGCGTGACCGACTTTTCGGATATCCAGCAGCCGGCGCAAACGGGCGACAACGGAGAAGGACGTGATGCCTTTCGGTTTGTCGATGAGAAATACACCGTGTGGCATTGGAAGCGTGAACCGTGCGTGGCGGTCGATGATGCCGGGTTCCCGCGTGTTGGACATAAGCTACACTGGTTGCATCCTATCCTTTTTCGTCGCTTTCCGAATCCTCATGCGGTCCTGAACCGTGCGCGCGCTCGTTTCTGATTTTGTCGAAAATGCGTTCCATTTTTGCCGCCTCGACTTCTGTTTCGTCGCGTATGAACCGCAACTCGGGAACGGCACGCATCTGGTGTCGAATGCGACCCGCCAATTGCAATCGAATCTGCGCGTTGCGATCGGCTACGTGCCTGAATGCCACTTTGCGCTCGTTTTCGGATTCTGCCATTACGCTCAAGTGCACGTATGCGATCGACAGATCGCGCGTTACGCGTACGTGGGTCACCGTTACGAGCGGACCGGATGAAAGCCCTAGTTCAGTCCCCAGAATGTCCGCAAGCTCACGCTGAAGAAGGCGCGAAATGCGTTCCGTTCTAATACTCATGCGGATAACGATGGGCGGTTGGGCAGGTCGTGTACGACGCGTCGCACCGGGAGAACGGTGTCTAGACCTCGAGTTGGCGGCGCGTCTCGACCATCTCGAATGCCTCGATCTGGTCACCCACCTTGATGTCATTGTAGTCTTGAATACTGATGCCGCACTCGTACCCGCTTACGACCTCCTTGACGTCGTCCTTAAAGCGTTTCAGAGATGACAATTTGCCGTCGTAGATCACAACCCCGTCACGAATGATATGCACCGTATCCGTTCGCCTGATCTTGCCCTCCAGAACGTAGGAACCGGCGATTGTGCCAACGCGGGGTACCTTGAAAATCTCCCGGACCTCGACGAGTCCGACGGTTTTCTCCGACACCTCGGGCGCAAGCATGCCTTCCAGTGCATCCCGCACATCCTCTATTGCGTCGTAGATAATCGAATAGGTTCGGATGTCGATCTCTTCCCGTTCGGCAATTTTTCTGATGCCCGGCATCGGACGCACCTGAAAACCGAGTATTACCGCATCCGAGGCACTGGCAAGCAGCACGTCGCTTTCCGTAATCGCTCCCACCCCGGTATGAATGATGCTGACCTGCACCTCGTCCGTGGACAGCTTGTGCAATGCATCGGTGAGCGCTTCGACCGATCCCGCCACATCTGCCTTGACGATCATGTTGAGTTCCTGCAGTTCACCCAGAGCAAGCCGTCGGCTGATGTCATCGAGGGCGATGTGCTTGCGTTTTCGCAGTGACTGCTCCCGGTGAATCTGTTGCCGTTTTTGGGCGATATCCCGCGCTTCCCGCTCATCTTCGAGCACTACGAGTTTGTCGCCTACTTCCGGCGCACCGTCGAAACCGAGAATGGCGGCGGGCACGGCCGGACCGACTTCATCCAGCGGGCGATCGCGCTCGTCAAACATGGCCCGTGCCCTCCCGGAAAAGGCCCCGGCTACAAAGGTATCTCCTACGCTCATTGTGCCGTTTTGAACGAGAATCGTAACGACGATGCCACGTCCCTTGTCCAGACGGCTTTCAATCACCACTCCGAGTGCAGTCCGTTCGGGATTTGCTTTCAGGTCGAGTACCTCCGCTTCCAGGAGGACCTTCTCCAGTAAGTCATCAATACCCTCGCCCGTTTTGGCGGATACGAGAGAGCACTGCACCTGACCACCATATTGTTCAACGAGGACACCATGCTCGGAAAGCTCCTGCATGACCCGCTGCGTGTTGGAATTCTCACGGTCGATCTTGTTGATCGCGACGACAATCGGCGTCGATGCGGCCTTGGCGTGGTTGATGGCTTCGATGGTCTGGGGCATAACGGCATCGTCGGCCGCAACCACCAGGATGACCAGGTCTGTAGCCTGCGCACCGCGTGCACGCATGGCCGTAAACGCCTCGTGCCCCGGCGTATCGAGAAACGTAACAACCTTGTCGTCCGGCAATTCTACACGATATGCACCAATGTGCTGCGTAATACCGCCGCTTTCTCCTGCCACGACATTTTCTTTCCGGATGAAGTCAAGAAGGGAAGTCTTACCATGGTCGACATGGCCCATTACGGTGACGACCGGCGCACGGGGCTGCAGATCTTCCTCTGCATCTTCTGCAATCTCGATGTCTTCCGTTCCGAGGTCGGTGATAAACTCGACATCATAGTTGAATTCATCGGCGATCAGTGAAATCGCGTCCGCATCCAGACGTTGGTTAATGGAAACCATCATGCCCAGCTCCATACAGACGCGAATCACGTCGGTCACCGGAACCGACATCTGCGCCGCCAGCTCGTTGGCCGATACAAACTCCAACACTTTAATTTTTCCGGCTTCACGTTCGGCTTTCTGCTGCTCTTTCTCACGCTCGGCCGCATGTTCGTCTCTTCTGGCCCTTCGTCGGCGTTGCCGCGCGCGGCTTGCGCCGCGGCCTATTTCCATGAGTGTTTCCTGAAGGGTCTTTTCGACGGCTTCTTCGTCAACCGACGGCCCTCTCGAGCGTTTTCCCTTCTTCCGCGTTCCGACTTTTTTGCCGTCCTGCAGAGCTTTGCCCCCATCGGTGGCGGCATCCTCCCTTTTTCTTTTGCGTTTCCTTTTTCGTTTTCGTTTCGGTGCCTTCTCCTCCGGCAATGAGCCTAGATCGACATTGCCAACCACCTTGGGTCCGCTGAGTGAGTAGCGCGTGGCTTTGACGAGTTCGACCGCTTCTTCATCCAGTCCTTCGAGTATCTCGGGATCCAGTTCCTTCTCTTCTTCCTGCTCAGGCTCAGGCTCAGGCTTATCCCTGGCCTCATCCTTAGTCTTATCAATCTCTTCAGCAACCGTTTCCGTCACTCCACCTTCAGCCGCTTCCACTGGTTGCGCCGTTTCTTCTTCGGGCGTTTCTGCTTCCTCGACCACTACTTGTGCGGCCTCTTCATGATCTGCGGTTTCGACTTTCGCCGGCTGCGTGTCGGAATCTACGGATGCATCGACGACTTCCGTCTCGGTTGCTTTCTCTCCGGTTGCTTTCTCTTCGTCCGCCGTTACTTCTGCATGTTCCTCTTCCACGACTTCAACCGGCGGTGCCTCCTCCTCTTGCACCACCTCTTCCGCGACTCCCACCGGTACCGGTGTTTCCTCTTCGATCTCTTTTGCCATCTCCTGCTCAGCCGCTTCCCGGCTTTCCTCTACTGCCTCAGGAATCGCTTCAGCGGTATCATCCGGCTCGTCCCCGGCCACCGCTTCCACCGCTTCCACCGCTGCCACCTCCTGCCGGTCGTCTGCTTCGGCATCTTTCACCTTTTCCGGTGCGCCTTCCGCCTCTACCGCTTCGATGGTATCGGGTGCATCCGTTATTTCAGATGGTTCGTCTTCGACGGCCACCACCTCGCCCTCTTCGTATTCATGCGATTCTTCGCGCATCTGGCGGACACGACGCTCATGGCGCTGCGCGGCAGCACGATCCTCAGCAAAAGCCTGCAGTGCTTCGTCGTACATCTCCTCGCTCAATTTGGCGTTCGGAGATTCATCTTGAAGCTCATAGCCTTTGTCCAGGAGATGCTGCACGAGTGTATCACGAGCTACGTTTAACTCCTTGATAACTTTGAACAGCCTTACGCCTTTGGACTTTTTCTTTGCCATGCGGTCTTGCTCGTGATCGACGCTGCTTTCCGTCGTTTTTTCGTTCTATTCTACTTCGCCTTCTTCTTCAAATTCCGCGTTAATGACATCGAGAACGCCTTGCGCCTCCTCCTCGTTGAAGCCGGCACGGCGCATCAATTCATCGCGCGATAAATCGAGCACCGCGCGAGCGGTGTCACAGCCGATTTCGCGCAAACGCTGAATCGTCTCCGGGGAGATTTCATCATCAAATTGTTCGATATCGATATCGTCTTCATCGGGTGAAATCTCACGGTATACGTCCAACTCATAACCTGTAAGCGCGGAAGCCAGTCGGATGTTTTGGCCGCCACGTCCGATCGCCATACTTACCTCATCGGCCTTCACCACAACTTTGGCGCGCCGTTGGCCCTCCGTCTCGGTCAGAGAGACCGAAAGCGGCTTTGCGGGAGCCAGGGCGCGCTGTATCAGCTCGGACGAGTCGTCACTCCAGTGAATGACGTCGATATTTTCATTGCTCAACTCCCTGACGACGGCGTGAATCCGGACGCCTTTCATGCCGACGCATGCACCGACAGGGTCGATGCGTTCGTCGTGACTGACGACGGCCACCTTGGCCCGGTCTCCCGGCTCGCGCACAATCTTTTTGATCTCGACAATGCCGTCATAAATCTCCGGGACTTCTATTTCGAACAGGCGTTCCATAAAAACGGGGGCGGAACGGCTGATGATGACCTGGGGCGTACCTCCTGCCTCCCTTCGCACGTCCCTGACAACCGCCCGGATCATGTCGCCTTTGCGGTAACGATCTTTATAGATCCATTCCTCTTTCGGGAGCACCAACTCGACTTCATTGTGAATGACGAGTACCTCCCTTCGCCGGATCTGGTAAATCTCACCCACGACGATCTCGCCGATAAGCTCATTGTAAGCCGCGGTGATGTTCTCTTTCTCGATGTCGCGAATGCGCTGGCTGAAGGTCTGGCGCGCCGTCATGATGACACGACGGCCGAAATCTGTAATCGAGACTTCCGTAGCAACGTCGTCCCCGACATCGAAATCCTCTTCGATCTTTTCGGCATCGGCCAACTCGATCTGCGTAACCGGGTCCTCCAGACCCATGTTTTCCACCACTTCCTGCACGTGAAGCACCTGGATATCACCCTTGTCGGGATTGAAGATGATGTCGAATGCATCGTCAGCGCCATAGCGCTTTTTGATCATGGCTCGGAACACCTCTTCCACGATCAGCTGGAGCGTATCCCTGTCGATACCTTTCTCGCGGGCGATTTCCGCGAAAGATGAAACGAGTGAAGAGCTTTGCATTGCTATCGGGTCCTACTGCTTTTTCCTCTCTAACGCTACCAGGGTAGTTTTACTTTTGCCGTTTTTATAAAATCATATTTAACATCACAAGTGCCGTCTTCGGTTTCCATCTTTATCGACTTTTCCCCAACATCGACCAATTTTCCGTCAAGAATGCGACTATCGTCCGCTGCCGGGAGCATCTCGACGCAAAGATCACGGCCGACGTGCTGCGCATACTGACGCTGCAACACAAGCGGCTTGTCCAAACCTGGCGAGGATACGTCCAGACGGGTATCCTCGTCGATGACACCCTCCACACGAAGCAGCGAATCCAGCGCCCGGCTGATTTCCGCGCACTGGTCTACCGTCACGCCACTGTCACCGTCGACATAAAGCACGACAGACGATATGCGCTGTCGTGCGCGAACTTTAATCTATATCACAATGATAGAGGGGTCACCGAGAACGGATTCGGCCAGTGCTCTTATTGTCGCTTCTATATCGTTCGACTTCTTGTACACTAAAAAACGGCTTTGCCAATAATGCAAAACGCCCGTTCACGGAGAACCGGCGCTGCCATACAGAGAGCGAATCTATGTACAACAAAAAAGGGTGGTTTCCACGAAACCTCCCCTTGATCCAACTACTAAAGATAGAGCTAATTTTTGCGTTTTTCAACCGATACGGTTGTTGATCGAGTGATCGGCGGTTTGGCTACGTGCTATATGAGTGTATCTCTGAGTTCCGCTTCCACGGACTCTGGATAATCGGTGGTATAGTGAAGCCCTCTGCTCTCCTTTCGCATTTGGGCACAGCTTACCACCAAATAGCCGACCGCGATGAGGTTGCGCAATTCGCAGAGACGAATGGATACCCGTACACGTTGATAGAAGTCTTCCGTCTCCTCATAGATTAGTCTCAGACGCCTGAAGGCCCGCTCCAAACGCAGCGAGGAGCGCATGATCCCTACGTAGTCGGACATAAGCTGCTGGACTTCCTGTCGGTTGTGGGAAATGAGAACCCACTCCTTTGGATTGTCGGTTCCAGAATCATCCCACTCCGGCAGGTTTTCGATCCACACGTTTTCTTTCGCCGCTGCGCTTGCATCCTCTGCGGCCCTGCGGGAAAAAACGAGGGCTTCCAATAGCGAGTTCGACGCAAGTCGGTTTGCACCGTGCAGCCCCGTACAGGAAACCTCCCCCGAAGCATAGAGCCCATTGATGGTCGTCCTTCCCCATGCATCGGTTACAACCCCTCCACAGATATAGTGGGCTGCAGGTACGACGGGAATCGGCTGACTGGTAATGTCGATGCCGAACTTGAGACAGGTTTCCGCAATGGTTGGAAAGTGCTCGCGTACCTTGTCGGCCGGTTGATCCGAGATATCCAACAGCACATAATGGTCGCCTCGGACCTTCATTTCGTGATCAATGGCGCGAGCGACGATGTCCCTTGGCGCCAGTTCGGCCCTTTTGTCGTAACGGGGCATGAAACGCTCGCCTCCCTGGTTGAAAAGCAGGCCACCGGCACCGCGAACCGCTTCAGAAATCAGAAATGAATTGGCCGCTGGGTGATACATGGTTGTGGGATGGAACTGAATGAATTCCATGTTCGCAATACGTGCTTTCGCCCTGTAGGCCATAGCCAGTCCGTCACCCGTGGCAATCGGTGGATTGGACGTATGACCGTATACCTGACCCACACCTCCCGTTGCAAGCAGCGTCGTCTTTGCCAGAATGGCGACGACTTTATCGGTCGCCACATCCAGCACGTAGGCGCCAAAACAGTGGATATCGGGTCGTACCCGGTTCACGATTTGACCAAGATGATGTTCGGTGATGAGTTCCAGGGCAAAATGGTTTTCTAACATCACGATGTTGTCGTGTGCCCGTACTCTTCTTAGCAGCGTTTCGCCGACCTCCCTTCCGGTTGAATCGGCCGCGTGAACGATTCGATTGGCGGAATGACCTCCTTCACGTCCCAGGTCGAGCGCACCACCCGAGACCGAAAACTCGGCACCGAAGTGTATTAGTTCGCGGATGCGATCAGGTCCCTCCTTCACGACGAAGTCAACGATGTCCGGCTTGCAGAGTCCGGCGCCGGCAACCTTTGTGTCGTCCACGTGCTTGTCGAACGAATCGGCAGGATCCATCACGGCCGCGATTCCGCCCTGGGCGTAGATGGTGTTCGACTCCAGAGGGTCCACTTTGCTAAGTAGCGCGACCGATCCCTTGTCGGCGACGTGGAGAGCAAAAGATAGTCCGGCGATCCCCGTGCCGATAACCAAAAAATCAAATCTTTCAGCCATCTGGGTGCTGGTTCCCTATTGTTGCTGCATCAGGAATGCCTTGATAAACGGATCCAGTTCTCCGTTTATGACACTTTGCACGTCTCCTTCCTTTTGCTCCGTTCGGTGGTCATTTACCATCGTATACGGTTGAAAGACATAAGATCGAATCTGGCTGCCCCATTCAATCTTCTTCTTGGATTTTTCCATCTCATTTCTGGCAGCCTCACGAATATCCCGTTCCAGTTGATATACACGGCTCTTGAGCAATTGCATCGCACGTTCCCGGTTTTGCAACTGGCTGCGCTCCTCCGTGCATTCCGCCGTAACGCGCTCTTCGGAACCGTCCGACAGCTTCCCTTCCCAAATCAAGCGTACACCTGATTCCACCTTGTTCACGTTCTGGCCACCCTTTCCGCCGGAATGAAACCGCTGCAATTCTACTTCGTCCGGATTGATCTGGATGTCGATTGTATTGTCAATCTCCGGATAAACGAACACGCTGGCAAAGGACGTATGCCTCCGGCCGCTCGAATCGAAAGGTGAGATGCGAACGAGGCGATGAACGCCCGACTCTGATTTGAGATATCCGAACGCATAGTCGCCTTCGAAACGCAGCGTTGCACTTTTGATGCCGGCAACGTCACCCTCCTGAATGCCCAGCAGGCTGACCTTATAGTCGTGGTTCTCTCCCCATCGGGTGTACATCCGAACCAGCATTTCCGACCAGTCCTGGCTTTCCGTACCACCGGCACCCGGATTAATCGTAAGGATTGCGTTGCGCTTGTCGTCCTCGTCGCGCATCATGTTACGCAACTCAAGCGAATCCAGTCGATCCACGAGTGCGGCAATTTCCGCTTCGCATTCCGCTTCCAGATCCGGATCCGGCGTCTCGTCCAGCAGATCAAAGAGGGCTGCCACCGTTTCCACCTTTTCCTGCAATTCCTCCCAGGATTCTATCCAGGATTTTTCACTGTTTAGCCGTCTTTCTACCTGAAGTGCGGCTTCCTGGTCATCCCAATAACCCGGCTGTATCCGATCCTTCTCGAGATCTCGGACGGTTGCCTTCCTGCTATCCAGGTCAAAGATACCCTCCGAGAACGGCGACACGTTCTCTCAGTGCTTGAAAATCCGATCTTGAAAAGCTGGTCATGGTTTGGAGGTCGTTTGTGATATGGTCGTGTCACTCCCTCCCGCAGTTTGTGTTTCGCTCGTCCGGGCGCTTCGAATCAATCCGGCGGCCGCAGACCCGGTCATCGCACCCAGCATCGAGAGTAGCATGCCCAACAGGAGGATGAGTAAGGGAGCAATCCATGCCGGCATGCCGCCTAAAAGACTGCCGACGGTATCCGTCATTCGTCCCATTGGTTCCGGTGCCACGACATATGAGTAAAGCAAAAGGACACCCCAAGACAGCAAACCGATTGCCGCACCGCCCAGCCATGCTACGCGTTGAACCATCAGACCAAAAAGAATTCCGGCCGCAAGCGTCCATTCCCAGCCGATGATCAGGTGTAGTACCAGGGCTGCAGCTAGGCAGATAACGAATGGCAAGGCGATCGGTCTTTTGTTCACCGCTTCTACAGTTGGGTAACAAAGGCGTCCATCCTTTCCAGCGCCGAGCTTATGTTCTCCTTTGAAGCAGCATATGAGCAACGCACAAATCCTTTTCCGCTCGGTCCAAACGCACTGCCCGGCACACAAGCCACGCTCTGCTCCTGTAACAACCGGTCTGCAAAGACCTCGTCGGTAAGTCCGGTCGGCCGGACATCGGGAAAACAGTAGAAGGCACCCTCCGGTTCGAAGGTAGGCAGGCCGATGGCCCGCAAACCATCAACGATGAGACTGCGACGCTCGTCGTATTCGCGGCGCATTTCCTCTACATGATCGTCGCACTTGCCCAGAGCAGCGATAGCACCGACCTGTCCCATGGTCGGAGCACTCATGATCACATACTGATGCAATTTGAAGATCGCATCAATCAACGGTTTCGGGCCGCAAGCATAGCCTACGCGCCAACCGGTCATGGCGTATGTCTTCGAAAACCCCCCTACGAGTATGGTCCTTTCTTTCAGGCCCGTGAAAGCAGGCACGCAAACATGTCCGCTATCAAAGGCTTCTCCATAAATCAGGTCACCGTAAATTTCATCCGAAATGACGAAAAGGTCGTGCTTGTTGATCACGGCGGCAATCTCTTGCATGCCTTCATGGTCCATCACCGCACCCGTCGGATTGTTGGGATACTGAAGCAAAACAACCTTGGTCCGGGGCGTGATGCACCTCTCCAGATCTTCCGCCGTCACGCGAAACTTGTTCTCCACCCTCGTAGGCACGAAAACCGGCACCCCGCCGCAAAACGACGTAGACGGTCCATAGGACACAAAACAGGGCTCCGGAATCAACACCTCGTCGCCTTCATCCAACAAGGCCATCAAGGATAGTTGCAAGGCTTCGCTCACGCCCACCGTCACAATGATCTGTTCCAACGGATCGTATGCGACGCCGTGAAGATGGTCCATACGCGCGGAGATCGCCTCGAGCAGGGCCCGAATGCCGCGGTTTGCCGTATATCCCGTCAAACCCTCGTTCAGTGATGCCACGGCAGCATCGATGACCGGCTGCGGTGACACGAAGTCCGGCTCCCCAATTCCGAGCGATATGACATTGTCCATGGTCGCCGCGATCTCGAAAAAGCGGCGTATGGGACTGGGAGGCACGCTGGCTACGCGCCGGGACATTCTGTTATACAAATCGCTTGTAGCCATATGCGTCTGTTGTTGAGACGACGTAAACTTTCAAACTACGCATTGCATGATTCGGCTACCAATCTCTTTCGGACCAAAGTGGCCTTCCGCTCCACCGGAGCATTGGATACGGGGGTTGAATGCCTGCTTTTTATTCGCAAGATTCCGGTCATTCAAGCAGCGCATTCAACGGAACACAACAAATGGTGGAAACACATGTCGACTACGTTTAAAAATTATATCGGAGGGAAGTGGCAAGCACCACTGTCCGGAGCCTATTTCGAAGACAGAAATCCCGCAAAAACAAGTGATCTGATCGGCCATTTCCCGAACTCGGGCGAGGGCGATCTCGAGGAGGCCGCCAAAGCCGCAGGCGCGGCATTTGCCACGTGGAAGAATGTCCCTGCTCCGGAGCGCGGCGATTATCTACGGCAGGTCGGAGATCTTTTAACTGATCGCAAGGATGAGATCGCTTTCGAGATGACCCGTGAGATGGGAAAGACTTTTGTGGAGACGCGCGGTGATATGCAGGAGGCCATCGATACGGCCTATTATGCCGCCTCGGAGGGCAGGCGGCTTTTCGGACATACGGTACCGTCTGAGCTACCGGATAAATTCAATATGTCGATCAGACGGCCTCTCGGCGTGTGCGGCATCATAACGGCATGGAATTTCCCGGTAGCGGTGCCGACATGGAAGATGTTTCCGGCACTTGTATCGGGGAATACGGTCATCTTCAAACCCAGTTCGAGTGCTCCGAAAAGTGGCATGTTGCTCGTACAGGTGTTGGCCGACGCCGGATTTCCGGCAGGCGTCGTTAATCTCGTGCAGGGTACCCGCCGTATCGGACAGTCATTGATCGAGCATCCGATCGTTCAGGCGGTTTCGTTCACCGGCTCTACCTATGCCGGGGGAAAAATCGGTGAGACCTGTGCACGCCTTCACAAGCGTTGCTCGCTCGAGATGGGCGGCAAAAATCCTCAAATCGTGATGGAAGATGCCGACCTGGAATTGGCGCTCGATGGGGTGCTGTGGGGAGCGTTCGGGACGACAGGCCAACGGTGTACGGCCACTTCCCGGTTGATCATTCATGAAGAGGTACACGACGAGCTGGTTCGCATGCTTGTGGATGCCGCAAAAGAGCTGAAACTGGGATACGGCAATGACGAGGGTGTCGATGTCGGTCCGATGATCAATGAGGCGGGTCTGGAAAAAGCGGAGGAATATGTAGCGATCGGCGTGAAGGAAGGAGCCAGTCTGGCACTCGGTGGCAAGCGGATCTCGGGTGAGATATTCGATGACGGGTTCTTCTTCGAACCGACAGTTTTTGTGAATGTTGCGCCCGAGATGCGAATCGCAAAAGAAGAGATTTTCGGGCCGGTCCTTTCCGTTTTGAAGGTCGGATCGTTCGATGAGGCGGTGGAGGTCGCAAACAATTGCGTCTACGGTCTCTCGTCTTCCATTTACACACGTGACGTCGCCCGCGCATTTCGCGCGATGCGCGATCTGGAGGCCGGCATTACGTACATCAACGGGCCAACCATAGGGGCAGAGGCCCATATGCCGTTCGGCGGCGTGAAGGAGACGGGAAACGGCCACCGCGAAGGAGGATGGGAGGTGTTCGATTTCTATACGGAGACGAAAACATGCTATATCGACTTTTCCGGACGGCTTCAGAAAGCGCAGATCGATAACGAATGATGTTGGATATGCCTTACATAGCATAAGGGGACGGTGATCACCGTCCCCTTATTGTATCCTGGTTGGGAAGTCTACCTATGAGTCCTTTTCCTCGTCATCTTCGCCTTCGGCATCGTCGGCATCGTCGTCCTGTTGATCGGCATCTTTCTTTTTTGCAGACCTGGACGTTGATTTCTTAGACGTACTTTTCGCGGATGATGACGGCTTGCCTGCTTTGGCTTCGGCCGCCTTCTCGTCTTCCTCCGTTGCGCCGGACTTCGATGATGCACTCTTCTTTCCGGATGCGGAATCGGAGGCATTCTCCTCCAATTCGGTCTCGTCCGGCTTCTCCACTTTCTCTTCGGCTTCTTTTTTCCGGGCGGCTTTTTCAGGCTCGGAAGCTGTCTCCTTCTCCTCGTCCTTCTCCT
>CAZIIP010000048.1:0-14479 GCA_964539455.1 uncultured Rhodothermales bacterium | reverse complement strand
CCCCCGCCTAATTCGGTCCATGAAGCGCCGTCCCACACCGCCAGGTTACGCGCTGCGGCGCCTCCGGCGTGCTGAAAGCTGCCCCCGGCTACGATGGTGGCATCGTCGGCAACAACGGCATTCACGGAGCCGTCGATGCCGGGCAGCTGATAGTCGGGGTTCCAGTTGCCGGTGGCGGGTGGGAATGGATCGTCGGATTGTTTAAAAACAGCAGGTGTATGGACGAGGTGTCTCGGCAACTTCCATTCGGTGTGGACCGCCCCGGGCGGATCAAATCCTTCGGAACGAGCCGGCTCGAGCACCAATTCGGCGGCCTGCGGAAAAGCGGCGTTTGCCGAAATCAAAATGGTACCTGCCGCCAGAAATGGCCCCAAAACACGTTGCCACCCGAAGGCCACACCTATACGTCGCCACGCACACCTCATCTTGACCCGTCGTCTGGGTTTGCCCCCGTGGATAAGAGCCACACTTACTGAAAACAATCCTGCTGATGATGCAAATGCGATCAAATCGGCAGGTAGTAAAGTGTAATGTTGGCAGATTGAGGATAAAATATAGCATCCTTGCTGCCGATTGTCTATAGTGACCTGGTATGCGTTAGACAAGCACCTGGTGCACATTGTGTAGGTGTTGTTTCGGCCTCCTGCGCATATGGAGAGCATAGAGATACCATGATTCGGAGGTGATCATCGTCTCTTTTGCACGCAATGGGATCTCAAAATATACCCGGTCCGTTTGCAATCCCGGGCGCCAAGCGTCCCCGGACGCATTGAGGGTTGACTCGCGTTGGGCCGGACACGTATTTTGTCTAGTCTAATGCTGCGCCGAAAATGTGGAATGTGAGAAGTGCGGCAGTAAGCCGACCCCGTAGCTCAGTTGGTAGAGCAACTGCCTTTTAAGCAGTGGGTCCCAGGTTCGAGCCCTGGCGGGGTCACGGAAAGTAGCCCAGGTGGTGGAATTGGTAGACACGCTGTCTTGAGGGGGCAGTGCCCGCGAGGGCGTGCTGGTTCGAGTCCAGTCCTGGGCACAAAATGAAAGCCCGTCCCAAAAAGCATTTTGGACGGGCTTTCTTCGTTTCTAGTCGCTGGTTTCCGGCGAGTGACGGGATACTCCCAGCATCCCCTCATGCAATGGCGACAGACGGGCTGGACGTATTGCCACGTTCCGGCTCGGGCAGTTGCGCTCTCGCAGCAATTGAACCAACCGGGATCACCCCGGGATGTCCAAGAAGGAACCCGGCTTTGGCCTACTTCAACAAAACCATTTTCTTCGTGCCGACGGCCTCATCCGTTCTGAGTTGGTAGAAATACGAACCGGATGCCAGTGTCTGACCGCGCTCATCCCTGCCGTCCCACTGCGTGCGGTGATGGCCTGCGCCCATCTCACGGTTTACCAGCGTGCGAACCCGGTTGCCCATCGCGTCAAAGATATCCAGTTCCACCCTCCCCGCTCGCTGGAGCTCATATTCGATCGTTGTGGTCGGATTAAACGGATTCGGGTAATTCTGTCCCAAACGATGGGACTCCGGAACGACCGATGGCCGCACTTCCGAAGATGACGTCGGAAGCGGCATGGTTTCGAGGGCGATTCCTCCAATCTTAATTTCCTCGCTCGTACTCGTGAAGTTGAGCCGTAGCGCCAGCGTAACGGCACCCTCCGGCATAAAGGGCAGCTTTAGTGCGTAAAACTACCTGTCGCTTGACAAAGGAGAAGCATGAGGTATGGCCAAGGCAATGTCAACGCTTTACGCCGCATGTGAGAGCGCCACAGCGGTAGTTGAGGGCGGCAATGTTCGCAGGCCGTCAACAGCGGAAACTCAGGCGATGGCAGTGTCCCTTTTCATACAGTTACATCGAGGTGCTGGACTGCTGGTCACTGAAGAGAAATAGACGGGGCAACGGATTGATTGAGGGCCGGGCGTTCACGCTTTCGCCCCTGGACTAGTTGCCTTTATACGAACAATCATTCTTCACATCTCTAACGCCGTATCCCTTTAGCACCTTTGGAATGTCCCGCACGTAGATCGACTTCGTCCCGTCCATGTATTCCTGTTCGATTCGGGTGATCTCGGTGCAGGTGATGGTAGAGTTGAGGTGCCAGAGTTCCCATGTGCTTGTAGTGTGCTTTCCGGGGCGAAGAGGACCAGTATATCTCCCAACCGGGTGGTCGATGTTTCGCAAGGGCTGACGATCACCTACCCTGTTGTACGGTGTTGCCCAGATGTCCACGTATTTGACCGTTTTATCTGGGTGGATATTCTGGAACGTAACTGTGAACTCTGTGCTGCCCATATTGTCGTATCGCGCACTTTTTTCCAGGAGCCTAAGATAGATTCCTTCAGCTCGTGCCTCCCGGTTTTCCGACTCAATTTTGCCGGAATTACTGTCAAGATACCGCTTGTATAACCAGCCTCGATGGTCCTCGTAAACGGTCTCGTAGTACGGTCCCTCTATTCTTCCCGTTAAGTGGATGACGGCACCCCTGGGCAATTCAATTACTTCTTCTGCCTCTGGATCTGGTTGCACACGTAATGATGACTTGACAAAGACTTTGGCCATTTCCAGCGAGCCGCTAACTTGTTGCTGTAGAGACGATCGATGTTCCTCCAATTTTTCTCTCTCTGCACGAAGCGTATTCAGCCTAGACTCTGTATCACTTATCTCACCATCCAGCTGTCGAAGAAGGCTATCTACTGCCGCAAAGTTGTCCGGCAATTCCTGGGCTAAAGCCATCATCGGCCAGAGCAAGGCTACCGCAGTTAGAAGAGCACGCATGGCTTATTTCCTTAAGGTTGCTTGGAAACAATGTCGCCAAAGATAAGCGGACTCTCAATCCCCCTCAGATCCCCTCATCGGCAGTTTCCAACTGACAGAGATTTACGGCCCCGGCGGTGGAGAAGTGGTCCGGATAAATTGGACAGGGTCTTAAGTGGAATCTTACTTGCTTGATTATGCCGCTTTTTGCAGCGGCTCATGGTTGAAGAATACGGTGTCGAGCGTTTGTCTTCCAGGCGAAGCCTCTGGTCACTCCTGGTTGAAGTAACGGAAGCAGCCGGCTATCGATGTGCGCGCCTCGGCTACACTCTAATAGGCCTCCAGGTAGACTTCCTCACATTTTAGACTCCGCCACAGTCTTTCAACGAATACGTTGACCAGTCGGCGACCCAACTCTCCCAATAGAACAGCGGCGCCATCGGAAGCAATCTCGCCTCCATCAAAACGGGCCCTCACACTGCGGCGATTCAACCCCTGAAACTCGGGCTGTTTGCTGCGACGCTGTGGCGGTATCTGGTCTTTCTCGCGTTGGATTTGTAAATAATTGAACGCACACACCTTAACCCATGCAAAGATCCGATGCCTTTTATTTTTATGAGATGTGCGATCTCCTGGAACACGCGCGGGGCCTGGCGGCCGCACCGTTTTCGTTTTGCGCCTACCGACACTAGCTGTGCACACGCGTGAGGGCTTGACGGCCGCACCGTTTTCGTTGTTCGCCAAACCGACACTAGCTGTGCACACGCGCGAGGGCTTGACGGCCGCACCGTTTTCGTTGTTCGCCAACCGACACTAGCTGTGCACACGCGCGAGGGCTTGACGGCCGCACCGTTTTCGTTGTTCGCCAACCGACACTAGCTGTGCACACTCGCGAGGGCCTGGCTATTGCATTATGACCCTGCGCCAGAAGTCCAGCCTTTCTGCATCGGCAAGCGGCATGCGTTCCATTTCGACCCCCAGTCGCATAGTGGCATCCGGCCACGTGGTCATGTTATCCCAGCGCGGTAGCTCTTCTCCGTTCGGATCTCCGTCTGTCCCAAAGTTGGTCCAGTAGGACGACACCCGATCGGCGATCGTGTGATCGACGGGTTCCCAGGGACGGTCCAGCTTTGACAGGTTATTGAATACATACGGGATTTCTCCGGTATGAAAGGCGCCGAACTCCGGATGCTCCGGCCACGGAATAGCGCGATCGAAGTAGTAGGTATAGACGACCTCGCTTAGCTCGGTCTGGCGCTGCGCCCAGAGGTTGAGTGAAACACGCGCCCGGTCGCGACCGCTCTCGGTTCTCAAATCCGCAACCTCTTCATCCGACGCCGCAGGATACAGCGAGAGAAACTCGTCTGCCATGCCTCCAAACTGCTCACGCGCTTCGTTTTCCCAGGCGCTTACGGTGTTCTCCGTTGGCGGGCCGAAGGAGCCCGCCATTCCAATATCATTTGCGGTGAAGCCGTTGACGACCGGTACCTCGGAGTCGTGGGGATTCTCCGCAGGCATGAACCACCCGTCCACGATAGGCCGTGCCCGACCGAGGCCCTGCACCAGAAATCGCTCCGCAGGCATCGCCCGCAATTCTTCCAATGACGCCGCCCCGAGCGAATCCGCCACTACCAGTCCGGCCTCCTCGCCCTCCTCGAGCAACGTTCGCCCTCCCAACATAGCCGAGGGAAACAAACCGGGGCCACTAAGGATGATCGCTCTGTCGAACAGTCCACGGGTTAATGGAGACTGCATGAGCAGGTTCGTGGACATGGCCCCCGCGGATTGACCGAAGATGGTCACATTGTCCGGGTCGCCACCAAACGCTTCGATGTTGTTCTGCACCCATGCCAGTGCCGCCACCTGATCCAGCAACCCATAGTTGCCGGAGGCACTGTGTTCCGATTCCGCCGTCAACGCCGGATGCGCCAGGAATCCAAGAAGCCCGACGCGATAGTTAACGGTCACCAGTACAACCCCTTTTTGCGCCAGGGACTCGCCGTCGTATACGTCGATCGCGTTGGATCCTTCGTTGAACCCGCCACCATAGATGTAGACCATTACCGGCCGCCGCTCGGTAGTCAACTCGGCTGCGGTCCAGACATTCAGATAAAGGCAGTCTTCACTGACGTCCCCCTGGTGCATGAACTCCTCCGTCCAGGGCAGGCGCGACCGCGCGGCATTCTGCATACAGGCCGGCGGGTCGGTGTCGGCAGACAGAACGCCATCCCATGATGACGGCGGTTGTGGAGGCCGCCAACGAAATTCACCGAGAGGGGGATCGGCAAAGGGAATGCCTTTGTAGGCTCTCACGGGAGAATCCGGCAACGGTATGCCGAACACCATCCCGGATTCCAGTTGTACAGGATCTTCCAGTTTGTTCGAACAGGAAAAAAGCATCATCGCGGAGAGCGCGATGATCACAGGTATGGCTTTTTGATGCAGTTGATCCATGGTGGTACGCCGTAAGGTGGTTGTTGCCGGCTACAGTGCATTTGCGAATGTCGGTAAAAAGATAGGCACACCCAGTCAGGTTCCAATTCCCCTCGTTTCTCGATTCGTACAATTCATGACATCACGGACATTTCAGGTAAAATATCGCTGGTTTCGGCTGATTTAATCCGGTTTCACTGCCGTTCAAGACGCTATAGTGCAGGTCGTCCCAGCCAATGAATCCGGGCAGCGCATAGTTCTTATAACAAGATGCACATATGATCGACCGGCTTCTTTCATTCGTTATGCAGGGCCTTTTCCTGATCGACATCCGAATTTCCAATGATGCGAATTTCAAAATGGACGGCCAATGCGATATTCGCCGCTATAACACTTGTCGCTGCCGCACTTCCAGCGCAAGCCGGGCCAGGTGATCCGGACCCGGCGGAAACGCCCAGCTTGTCTGCCGCTCCGATGCAAGGTTCCATGGTCGTCGACGGTCTGCTCGATGAGGCCGCCTGGCTTGAGGCGGCTGCGGCATCCACTTTTCTCCAATACGAACCCAACGAGGGTGAGCCGGCGACACAGCAAACGGAGGTGCGCATTGTCTACGGTGAGGCGAATGTATATATCGGTGCGGTTCTTCATGACGAATCGCCGGATGAGATTGTGGCCGCACTGGGACGCCGGGACGACGTCAACCGCGCCGACTGGTTTTTCGTATCGATTGATTCCTATTTCGACCGTAAAACGGCGTATACTTTCGGCGTGAATGCCGGTGGCGTGCGCTTCGACGGGACGCGTTCCGCCGAACGCAGATTCGGTGGAGGCGGTGGTCTTCGGGGTCACGATGAATCGTGGGATGCCATCTGGCACTCCGATGTTCGGATTACGCCGGATGGATGGATCGTGGAAATGCGCATTCCCTACAGCATGCTGCGTTTTCCGGATCTCGAGTCGCAGACATGGGGCATTCACTTCATGCGCCAGAATCCGAGGCTCGGCGAACAGTCTGAATGGCCGCTGGTCCCACGCACCGAGCGACAGAACATGGTGGCCAACTATGCCACGCTCGACGGCATCACCGGTATTCAGCCGCGGCGAAACTTTCAGGTGCGACCTTATTCGCTGTCGCGCTTGCACACCCTGGAGGATCCGGTCAGTCCGGGCGATCGCGCCGGCGACACGAATCTCGACGTCGGCGCGGACGTGAAGCTCGGGATTACCTCCGGCATTACACTGGACGCCACCTTCAATCCCGATTTCGGGCAGGTCGAAGTAGATCCCGAGGTGCTGAACCTCACGGCATTCGAAACCCGCTACCAGGAAAAGCGACCGTTTTTCATAGAAGGCAATACGATCTATCAGTTCTCCCTCGACCGGGGCTCCGACCTGCTCTATACAAGGCGGATCGGTGCCCAGGCGCCCATCATCGGGGCGGCCAAACTCTCCGGACGAACCTCGCAGGGGACATCGATTGGTTTTCTGGGAGCAACGACAGGCTACGATCTCGGTCCGGAGCGCTACTATTCGGTCGGACGGCTCAGTCAGGAAATCGGCCGTTACTCTTCAGCCGGACTCATTCTGACCAGTTATTTCGGACCCGAGGACGACCTCCACGCCCGGAGTTTTGCCGGCGGTGCCGACTGGGACTTCCGCTTCCTGGACAATGAATACGGCATCAGCGGCTTCGGCGTTTTCAGTCGCAGGGGCACCAAGGAAAACGGCATGGAGTCGACGGGATTTGCCGGACAGTTGAACGCGGAGCGTCGACAAGGTATGTGGCAATACTCGGCCGACCTGAACGTCTTCAGCCCGGATTTTAACCCCAATGACGTCGGACAGCTTCGCCGGACCAACTACATCGACGCCGGTGGATCGATCGGGTACGACATCAATGGCGGGCGCCCGTTTGGGCCTTTCCAGCGGGCCGACGCCCGTATCTTCGCCGGCCAGGGCTGGTCATACGATGAACTGCTGAGTACCGGCATAAGCGCGTTCTTCTTTTCCAACTTTACCTTGAGAACCTTCCAGCGCATTCAGATCCGCGGTGGTGTTCGTAATCTCAATGGCGGCTATGATCTGTACGAAACCCGCGGACTCGGCCCGTGGAGATCACCCGGCCGGTTCGGTGTTTCGCTGGAGTTCAGTACGGATGACCGGCGCAAATGGGAGTTGCAGCCCGAAGCGGAAATCGAGTTTTTTAGTGACGGAGGGAGGACCTCCAGCATCGGGATGCGCTCTGAATGGTACGTGAACAGCCGTATCGATCTGTCGTCCCGGCTGACGTACGAAATGGACCATGGCGTCACCGCCTGGTCGGCCAACAATGATTTTCTCCGATCCGACGGCCAGTGGCTGATTGGCCACCCGGACCGCCCTGACGATTCGGTGGATCCTGCCGATTTTGTAACCTTCGACGGATCCGAGTTCCTGGATAGTGCCTTCGGCGCAACCGATTTCAGATCGGCATCGGTCTTTGGATCGCGCGACACGCGGGCACTCGACCTGACACTGCGCAGCAATTTTACGTTCAATCCGACGATGTCGCTGCAATTTTACGGTCAGTTCTTCGTGGCCCGCGGCCGATATCAGGACTTCCAGGTGCTGGCGGACCCCGAGACGCTCATACCGTTCGCGTCGTATCCCATGCGAGACGCATTCAGCCTGACGAGCTTCACCGCCAACACGGTCTTTCGCTGGGAGTATCGTCCCGGATCACGACTCTATCTGGTCTGGACCCAAGGACGCCGAACCGATGAAGCGATGAATCCCCTCGCACCCTGGGGAGCCAATCCATATGATAGGCAGATCGGCACCCAGATCGGGGATACTTTTCGGGTCTTTCCGGAGAACATCTTTCTGCTGAAGCTGGACTACACATTTCTCTACTAGGATAGCCTTCTTCTTCTTTCGGGTGACGGTACACACCCGTCCCCGATATCAGGCGTGCCGGTCGCATCAAACGATGACGGCACGCCTGTTCCGCATCTGCAAGTTTTCCACCCAAGGTGGGCATCCGCGGACTTTTAGCCACCAATCTCGTACGTTACTGCTTTTGAAAGATGGGATGGAACCGCGCGTTCTGACTATATCAACGTCTAACACGTCTTCATCATGCATTTCGGTTTGGCCATCTTGCTCTTCGTCATCGGGCTGGGACTCGTCGTTTATTTCGCCGAGAAACTCGTCGAAGGTGTTGTGGGCACCTCCCTTGGCTTTGGAATCTCTGCATTTCTTGTCAGCGTACTCTTTATCGGTTTTGATCCCGAAAATTTGGCGGTCGGCGCCGTAGCCTCTTTTGAGGGCGTACCTAGTATCGCGCTCGGATCGATTTTCGGCGCAGCGATGGTGGCGATTGGATTGGCGTTCGGGATCACCGCACTGATCGCTCCGATGGCGTTTGAAGAGGCGCCGAAACAGGTGTTGGTCGTTCCGATTTTGGCCGTGCTGTTGATTGCGGTGTTGGCACTCGACGGACGGCTCTCCAGACTAGACGGAGCCATTCTTCTGGCAGGGTACCTCGCTTCAATTTTGTTTCTAATTCGTGCCAGTGGAAAGGGACTGGACATTCGCCCTACGGGAGAAGTTGCCGAAACGCTCGAGGAGGCCGAAGAACAAAGCAGATGGGGCTCTCTGGTTTTGCTCTTGGTTTCGCTTGCGGCAATCGTGCTGGGAAGCGAATTACTGGTTCGCGGAGCGGAGACGATTATTGCGCGGCTGGGAATCACCGAAACGGTCTTCGGAATGACGATACTCGCCTTGCTGGTCAGCATAGAGGAATTGGCCCGCGAGTTGCCGGCCGCATTGAAGGGGCGCCCCGATATCACCTATGGAAACGTCCTGGGCTCCGTGCTCGCATTTTTTCTACTGAATGCCGGTTTGATTGCACTCGTCAGGTCAATCCCGATAACGGACGATGTCCTTCGCTTTTACCTGCCACTCGCGTTACTCACCGTGCTCTTGGTCACGGTCTTCATGTTCCGCAAAAAGGTGCCGCGCTGGGCCGGTGGTGTGCTGGTGCTGGTGTACGTCGCGTTCTTCGCAGGAGCGTATTTCGTCGGGATGTAAGATTTGCACCCCTCGTTTCACTCCGGATATTCGGGAGTTCGGCTCCCCTCCCGATGCTCAGGGCATTTGGGAGTTCGGCATCCGTCGCTGCGCTCGGGGTGTTTATCTCAATTCATCATTCACAACCGGATTTCGGATTCTTAACCGTACCCGTACTCGTACACGAAATCCGGAATTGCTACTTGCCAACTCCTAGTCCCTCTCCGCTTTAAAGCTCCCCTCCGCTGTTGGTCCGACAAGCGTGGAATACATCCACGTTCCCGAAAAATCCCCGTAGCGCTCGTCGGAAAACGACCCGCTCAGGAATACGTTGTTGTCGGCCCAGCCGGGATTCAGATCCATCCAGATATTTCCCTCTTGGTCTATTGATCCGGCAATGTCACCCGACCCGGTCTGCGGTCCCACCTCAGCACCTCCCTTCTCCAGCTCCAGAATCCACGTGCCCGAAATGCCCTCTTCTCCTCCAAGGTCGGGTGGTTCGCCGAACCGCAGCTCCAGCATTCCTGACACGACTGTTTCTCCCTCCCCATCCGTAGCTCTGTATTCAAATGCACCGCCGGTACTAAAGTCGGCTTGGTCACATGCCGAAAAAACCCCTGCGAGCAGAACCACCAATACCGAAAAACCAACATGACCGTGCAATTTCAGAATCGACATACTTCTGATCGTCTTCTTATTTCATTGCGTGATTTATTGAATTAGACGACAACGAGCGCGTCGATATTCCATCGGGCAGTTTTTGATAAAAATCCGGCTGCCATATGGACAGCCGGATCATTTTCGTGCTTTATCTGAACCGAGGGGTACGTGTAAGGATACGGAATGGCCGAACTACCGAACGTCCCGAGCGCAGCGAAGGATGCCGAACTACCGAACGTCCCGAGCGCAGCGAAGGACACTTAGCGCCCCCGAACCAATACGGGCGCCGCTACATTCCCGCCGCCATTGTCCCAGAAGACGGTTCCCGTCACACCGTCGAAGCCCGAGGATTCGGCAATCGCCTTTCGAATGGCCGCCCGATTCAAACCGGCCTTGCGGATGGCCGCCACAACCAGACGAACGGCGTCGTAGGTGAGTGCCGCAGCCGGCGCCGGCATCACGTCGTAGCGTTTCACATACGCCTCTCGGAAACGGCCGTAAGCATCGGTTGCCCGCGGGGCAAACGGCAGAATGGAAACATGCCGCCTGCCGCAAGCGGTCCGGTCCTCGGAACAGCCGAGACCCGGTATCCAGGGCAGAAATACCGGAAGCGCGGGACGGCGCTCTTGAATGGCGTCTACGAATAAACGGGCCGCTTTCGACGGCAACCGGACAATCAACGCGTCAGGTGAAAACCCGGACGCACGGCTCAGCAATGCACCCGCGTCCAGAGCCTCGGCTTCTACCTGGAAATGGAAAAGCGGCGACTTCTGTACGGCTTCCAGCGCCGCCTCGACGGACTCCGCAAATACGCGCCCGTCATGATCGATAGATGTGATCAAACCGACGCGTGAATACCGACCTTCGACAAGGCCCTCTGTAACGATGAACTTGGCCTGCGTCTCCTCGTCGGGCGGCAGACGGAAGATCCAGGGAATGTTGATATACGTCAACGTGGGATCGGCTGAGATGGGCGAAACGAGCGGCACCCAGGTTTTACTCGTGATCTGCTCGGCGAGATGGGTCGCGTCGCCGTCAATCGAGCCGATTACCGCCAGCACACTGTCCCGAAAAATCAGGCGCGTCACCTCGCGCGAACCGCCCGCCCAGGGATCATCGTCCCAACGGTTCACGACCCGGAAAGGCAAGCCCTGATATCCCCCCTCTTCGTTTGCCTCCTCTACGGCGAGCTGAGCCGCCCGGTACGCCGGACCGGCTACTGGATGGGTCGGATCGTCGGGTGCAAACCAACCGATCCTCACCTCCGATATCCGGTCCGGATCAAGTGTCCAGCCGACTCTTCCCTCAAAGTCGGCCGGTGTATCAAGCATACGGACTACAGATGCGATCGAGTCTTGCGGAGCGGTCTGGGCGATAACGAATCCGGAGGGGCCACGATTGACCGACAGAAGGATCAGCACCGGAAGCCAAATCCGCATCATATCATTCCCTCCCTAAAAGTCGGCCGGCAACCTATTGCGATACGGAGGCCAGGTCGACCTCCATCGTCAAGGCATCTTCATGTGAGAAAAACAACCATTTGCCTTCCCGAAGCAACGCCAGGGACGCAGGACTGCGATCACTCAGCGCGGCATCATAATCCTGCCGGCCGGTAGCACCCTCATAGTTGTTCATGGCGACAAGTTCATCACGTATTAATGCGCGATTGAGTCCCGCCTTTTCGATCGCTTCGATGAGCATCATCATGCCGTCGTACCCGTGCGCGGCATACGTTTCAGGCTCCTTTCCAAATCGCTCTCGAAATGCGTTCACGAATTCAATGTGTTTCGATGCCTTGCTATCGGGATTGTACGGGTACCCGGCAGCCACCTTGCCGTGGTTGTCTCCTACGATCTCCAGAAACTCATCGGTAACCATGCGGTCGCTGCCGAAAAACCACTGGTCCATCCCCATTTCGCGCATCTGCTTGAGGATGAAAGCCGATTCTCTCGAATTACCATAGGTGGCCACGCCATCCACATCCAATTCCTTGATTCGCTCCAATTGCCGGCTAAAGTCCTCGTCGCCCTCTTCATAAGCCAGTTCGATGATGAATGGATGACCCAGACGCGTCGCCGCATCCCGCAACTCGTCGATGCTCATCCGGCCATAGCGATTCACCGCCCGCAAGGCCGCAATTCTTTGCAGGCCCAGGTTTTTGAATGCGAAATCGGACAGCAAATAGCACATTTGCCGATCGTCGGTGATGTTTCGGAAAACCCACGGAATGTTGGTCTCGACCAGCGTCGGATCCGTGTCGGCGGTATTCATGATCGGGATTTCCGCCTTTAGGGCAGCCCGGATCAGAATGTGTGTATTGGCACCGTCGATCGTTCCGAGCACCGCCCACACACTGTCCTTCCAAGCCAGCTCGGTCAGCGCCCGGCCCG
Organism: uncultured Rhodothermales bacterium; assembly: GCA_964539455.1. Lineage (GTDB taxonomy): Bacteria > Bacteroidota > Rhodothermia > Rhodothermales > CAYLXM01 > CAZIIP01. Next base: position 2,193 of record CAZIIP010000048.1, on the reverse strand, counting down.
AAGACCGCCATGCACCGTTATCGTTACGCACGATCATCTCGTAGGGCAACTCATTCCGGTACCCGCCGCGTTCATTCGCCTGTTCAATCGCAAGCTGCGCACCCTGCATCATTTTGATACCCATGGGCGCGAGATGGGAATAGCGGTAACCGTCCCAACGCGTCTTGCGTTCATTCACACGAATCGGGACCTCTTCCGGTCCGCCCACCGACTCCTTGACCGAACCGATTACCGGACCGATAAAGCCTATTTTTACCGCGGAAAGATTCCTGGGCTCGGGCAGATGCCGCCCATATCCGGGATACTCCAGCTTTTCGGTAAAAAAGTGATAATGGGGGTTCTGAAACCGGTTGTAGGGCCGGTATTCCCAGGGCGTCTTGGCGTAGGAAACCGTATCCTCCTCAAGCGGCTCCGTTTGGGCAACGGCCGGCAGTCCCACTGCCAACATGGTGAGCAATCCTGCGATTAAAAGTATGCTTTTCATAGCTCGATACGTTCAGTAAGCCAGGTACCGAATACCTGTTTGTTATTCTGTGATGTTAATCTATAAACCGCGTATGGCTCAGGAGTCCGTAACCGGTTTCTCACGCGCCGGCTCGGGATTGAGACAGCGGCTTTGGGGTACTCATCCCCCGCCCATCCGCCCGTCGGCCCGGCCCTCTGTCCGTATGCCCGCATAATAGCCGGTTCCGATTCCGCGGGCGAGACCGTGACCGGTGCCCACCCACAGGTCGTCACCCATAAACTCGACCGACAGGATAAAGTCGTTCGGCAGATCGAGATTGGTCTCTTCTACACGCGCAATCTCGCCGCCGACGCCGACTTCCGCAATCCAGCTCGGATCTCCCTCGTTGATGTTTCGATAGGTCACCCACGTATCACTCTCAAAATCGACCAGAACGGCAAGGCCTTTGTCGGTGCACACGTAACAGGAAGTTCCACTGCGTCCGACGGCGAGATTCACAAACGTACTCGGCATCCCGCTTCCGGTATCCACATAGCCGCGCCAGTTCCGACCGTCGTATCGACTGAGACCAAAGTAGGTGGAGGCCCAAAGCACCTTGTCGATGTACGAGGCCGATGTAGTGATCACATGGATCAAACCGTCGTCGCGATAGAGATCAATTTCCATCTCTCGGTCGGGATCGATATAGTCCTTCCACGTCTCGTACTCAACATCCCACTCCAGAATACCGCCTCCCCAAACGGCGAAGTAGACCTTGTCTTCACCGGCGGATACACCGTAACCCCACACCTCCTCCATGGGTGCGTGCTTTTCGTTGAAGACCGTCCATTCGTCCCTGACGTAGTTATAGCGGCTGATCCCGGCCGTCGAAGCTACCCAGACGTTGTCTCCCTGGATGTCCACGCCGTACGAGACGTCGTTGATGAGGCCGCTGTTCATCTGTGTGAAGTGTTCGAAATGGCCGCCACTGAAACGGGCAAGCCCGTTACCGAAAAGCGCCAGCCACAGATCTCCCGTCTTGTGGTCCTTTACGATGCCCATCACCACATTCCACGGCAGACCGTCTTCTTCCGTCCAACTCTCCCACTCACCGTTATGATACAGGACCAAACCACCCTCGGTACCGATCCAGAGACTGTCTCCGTCCGGTTCAAGAAAGAAAATATGATCGTTGATCAGGCTGCCGTTCGTCGATTCGGTGGTGAAGGTCTCCCATTCGGTATAGACGTACGGTTCACCAACGAGGATCGAATCCGGGTCTTCAACAGTTGCACGCTCCTGCATCAACGGCAGCATCGCGGCAACGGCAATCAAAGCGATGTATTTCATGGCTTGCTACGCTATAGCGTTTTCAAATATTCGATCAGGTCGTTCAGCTCATCCTTGGTCAAGTCATTGGTCACGCCGTGTGTATCGTTGGGATTGTAAATCGTCCATATCTCCTCCAGCGAGCTTGCACGGCCGTCATGCAGATACGGGGGTGAATCGTAGATGTTGTTAAGGTGGGGAACGTCGAATTCATGATTCGTGTCCAGCCAGGAAGCCGAACCCACATCGAACACCTCACGATTGGTGAAGTACGGCGGGCGGTGACAGTAAATGCACTGCTTTTCTTCCGGAAGCGGATTGCCCGAACTATCATATTGCCGCTCGAATATGCGCTTGCCGCGTGCCTGCGCCGGCGTCAGTTCATCCGAGGTGCGATTGCGGTTCGGAGGCCGCGAAAT
>CAZIIP010000047.1:0-14815 GCA_964539455.1 uncultured Rhodothermales bacterium | reverse complement strand
CCAGCTGTATCGCTCATTAAACGTTTGCAGCGTAAACTGCAGGGCGTCCAGTCTGGAGTCGTGCTCGAATTCGCGGAGCATATTGGGAATGAAGTAGACTTCCTCCAGATCGGCCGTATGGTCGGAATCGAGCGTCATCAAGTAGTCACCCTTGATCCGCGGCAGGACATTGGCCCAGGCGCCCGATTTCGAAGGATGCAGCATATCCTCCGGCCAAGCAAGTTCCATTTCAGGGTGCTCGCCGAAATAGGCGTCGAGATCCTTCTTCTGTCGCATGTCCGCCGTGTAGGTCGGGTACAGATCATGCAACAGGATGATCTGAAGCTTCTGCCGGGCGCGCACCCGGTGTTGATCGGGCGATTCCTCCGGGAAAAACCGTGCAGCCAGTGCTTCGAGCGCCTTGAAAGTCTTTGAAACACCTTCAAGTGTGTTATAGATGGTCTGCAGACGCAGGTTTGCCCATCGGGAAACGGCATTACGTGCCGCTTCGCTCGTGACGCGTTCATACCGCGTCCGATGGCTTCGAAGTTCGGCCGCTTCGGACTTCGGCAACCGATCTTCGAGATCTTCTACGAGGTGGGCCCATTCGTCCGGATAGGCCGATCTGAGCTTGTGAATAATCGATTCCGCTAGCCGATCTTCCGGCTGCCCTTCGCGCGTCAATTCCGTCCAGTGGTATGCAAACCGCTCGTTCAGACTGAACACGAGAATAGTGAGCGAGTTGACGTGTTCCCAACACTCGATCTCGGGGATAGCGGTGGGTATTTCCGCCATGCTGGTGATACCGGCGGCGTCTTGCTTGTTGAGCCGGCGCTTGATCCGGCGCCGTGCCTGAGGAGATTTGGGACGTACGGAGGGATCCAGGTCGATCAGGCGGTGATATTCGTCACGTCCGATGACATGCCCGGCAGCCATGTCGCGCACCATCTCGCGGTAGATATGCCGGCTGTGGACGTCCGTCCGGTGCCGCATCTCCGCGATCGATCGCCGGGCATCGCGCCATGTCCGGATGCGTGCCACGCCGGCGTTGCGCCCGTACGAGCGGGCCAGCCAGAAGCGGTAATACTGAAAAACAGCCCTGGATGCGATCGGAATAAAGAGAAGGTCGATGGCGATGACGAAGACGATCCCCAGCACGAGATCGACCCCGGCCAGCTCGAAGAGGCCGGCGATCATGAATGCCAGCATGGCTGCGTTGAAGCCGACTGCGGTAAAAGCGCATCGTCTCCAGAAGCGACGCGCCAGCACCTCGGTCTCGTTCAGAACGTCTCTTCCCTCACGGAAGGTGGTTTCCCAGAGCGTCGGACGCTTCCGGCGACCGGTTTTCGAGCGGATGAAAGCGGGGAGACTCCGGAAGGCCGATATATAGATCCTGGCAATGAACGATCGAAGTCTCAGTGGGAGCAGAGAGGTCGGGATGCCGTTTCGCGCAGCAACCAATACCGGCTCCACTCTTCCTGCGATCGCGGCGGCGTCACCGGCGTCCGGCGGGTGGTGCAGATCCAGATCGAATTGCTCCGTGGGATCGTCGCAATAGCGAAAGAGGTCGTCGAATTCGTAGTGGATGAGCGCAAACGAGCGCCGAACACCGGCGGCTTCGTCGCGCATCCGGTCGTACCGCGCCATCTCGTGCCTGAGAAGCGTCGACCAGTAGCGGTGCTGACGCTTGAGTTCGAGGAGCAAGTCTTCACGGGTGGCCCCGATTTCGGCTTTCGCATGCAGGATTCGCTCGAGAAACGAGACAAACGGTCTCCGGCCGTTCAGTCCGCCGATATGCTTGCGTATATCCGCTTTTGTGAAGAGGGGTGGCGGATGCTCGGAGGGCGGGAGCGAAGCGGCATTGTTCAGGCCTTCGATATCATCGTATCGGCCGGTAACCGGCTCATCCGCTGCCATGGTTCGGGAGTTATGCTGCGAGGTCTTCCGTGGCAAGACCGTAATATTCGAGTTCGCTTTGCCTCAGTCCGGACCGGAGCGTTCCGGCATCGTCAGACACCAATCCTTCGTCGAGATCGGATATAAATCTGCAGAGAAGGACGCGACGTTCGGCCCGAAACGCGGTCACAATGTTGGCAAGGCCGGGGATGTGACCATTCGTGGTACGCTGTGCATCGATTTTGTCGATGATGGCCTTCAGGAACTCGTAATTGAGCCGCTTCAACCTGAAAAAGTGACCGGCCAAACGATCCAGTTCGGTCGAATGTCGTCGGTTCAACACGTCATTGGCCACCGCATTCTTGAGCGCATACATCAACGGTTTGACCTCGTCCGTCCATTGCTGCAATGCCTGATCGATGCGGCCGATCAGCGGGTCCTTGTAGCGGAATTCGTACTCGACAAGATTCTCCATCCGGCGGCCAAGCAGGCCCTCCCGACGCATCAAGTCGACGAATGGGCTGCCCTCCAGCACGCGTAACCGATTGATGGGACTGGTCACGAAGTTATCCTCGACGCGGCGGGGAACCAGACGCGTTTCCTCAAGAAAAGCGATGTTCTCCTGAATCTCCCGGATGCCCTCCATCAATGGGTCGATCATGATCCAGCCACCGGCAATCTGTATCCCCAGCTCGGACAGAATGTCAATCGCATTCCGATTGTCGACCGGTCGGACGGCCTTGTAAAGCCGTTTGAGGTGCGTGAGGGAACCGGATTCAAGGCCGAGATACACCTGTGTCAGGCCGGCGTCCCTGAAGCGTTCCAGCGCCAGGCGCCGGATATCGTTGTTGCTGTAGAGCCGGTCTTTCCCGATATCCCACTGCGGCCGGTTTTCTCTGCCGCCTCCCTTGCTGATGTCGTCCACCCGCGCGGCAAAATCGAAGGTAGGCATCACCCGTCCGCCGGCATCCATTTCCTTCTTGAGCGCAGCGAAGCGCTCGGCGATGTCCAGCGACCAGCGGGTCTGGCCGGCCATGAATTCCTCGTCGGCGAAACGCAGGTGTCGTACCCCGAGGTCCGCCAGCACCCGAATTTCATCGACTACGATTTCGAGCGGACGGGATATCCAGTCGCGAGACAGATTGTTCGGCATGATGGCGCAAAAGCTGCAGCCGACACCGTTTTTCTTCTGCGGGCATCCGCGACTGGCTTCCAGCCAGACTTCCTGATAGGAGTCGGGCGGATACCGTTCAAATAACTCGGCCCACTCCGGTACGCCGAGTTCACCCAGGTCGAAGTGCTGGCCTCCTATCTGATAAATAATGGAGCCCTCGACAAACGAACAATTCGGAATCTCGAAGAACCCGTCGCGCGATCGCCGCTGTCCTATGTGGCGGACAATGGCGTCTATTGCCGGCTCACCACGTCCCACTACACAGAGTGGATCACGGTGCCTGTGATGGATCTCCTCGAAGGCGTAGGTGGGTACGACGTTACCCAGAACCACGAGCGGACCGTCGGGTCCGGTCTGTTGCTTGATCGTGTCCAGCACCCGGTGCATTTCGTCGTGCGCACCGGTCATTACGGAGAGACCGATAACGTGCGGTTCGAAAGTATCCATCGTTTGTAGCAGCCGCTCGTCCGAGTCGAGCTGGAGGTCGAGGTATTCGATTGCTACGCGATTGCCGAACCGCCTGCGGGCGTATCCCCCAAGCGTGATAATGCCCAGTGGGGAGGTCATGAGCGGATAATCGGGAGACCGCAAATTCACCAGCAACAACCGAACCGGGTGTGCGAAAACGTCCGATTGTCCGTTCCGATGAAGAGGTGGGGAGCATGGGAGGTGTATCGTTGCCATGCCCGTCGATACGCCGCCTCGAAAGTGCAATGCAATGTGCTTTTCATCCGGTTTTTTGCCGATTACCAATCGTCCGGTGCCCGAATGATCGGTCTGGTCCTCGTATTCGGAGAGAAGCAGGCGGGCCTGCTCACTGGCCTCTTCCGGGGAGACGCACAACTTGTCTGCCAGTGTCGTTACCAGTGCGGACTGCCCCATCATCTGCAAATCGCGGATTTCGTCCGTTAATTGCGACAGCGGCAATCCGGCAGGCCACGCAGAGCCGGCCGAGACCAGCTCGGTGTTTGTCGGGTATAGACGTGCGAGAATGCTGAAAATCATGCAGGCCCCTTTGACGTAAGTCACATTGAAGAAATGGGTGCAAATTTCGTTCCCAATTCGGCGGTGATCATCGGTAGTCCGGGCGCCAAATGGGGCATTTCAGGCCATTTCTTCATCAAGCCCTCTTGGTCTTCGCGGCCGCTTGCGAAAAGGAATTCTGTCGCAGATGGACCGAGAACACGGAGATTTCGCGTACCGTGCGCGGGTACGGACGCACGCCTAATTTCCGAATCTCCCGCACAACCGAAGTGAAGCTACAGGTGCCGGTTCTCCCGCACCCCCGAACCCTCGGAGCGCAACGAAGCGTGGCCAATCTCCCGCACCCCCGAACCCTCGGACCGCAGCGAAGCGTGGCGAATTACGACAGTTCCCAACCTCGACGGTATTCCCGCGTCATCAACCTGTTGGCCTCCTCGGAATCGGGGAAGCGACCCGCTTCGGCATCCCATCTCAGCTTGCCGGGTACGCGCAGCGCGATATTTCCGATAGAAATGGCTTCAGCAAACGGGTGGACGGCCTCGAAACTGGCATCAGACGGACGTCCGCCCTGACACGCCCTGAGAAACTGTTCCAATTCTCCGATCGGTCGTTCCATGGTCTCCGGCGGAGGCTCGAACGATTCCATCCTCTGCTTCGGAATTAAACGGGGTTCCTGACCCTGAAATCCGGCGAGTATTTTTCCCTTGTCGCCCACGAAAAGCAAGCCTTCGGCCGGCATTTCGACTCCGTCTTCCTCAAGTTCTTCCGGTTTCGGGGGCCGCATGCCGCCATCGTACCAAGTCAACGTCACGGGATCCATGTCTCCTCTTGCCGGGAATTCCCAGTGGATCGTTGAGGCCCGCGGGAATGAGATCTGATTTACGTGGTGATGCCACGTAAAGTCCTGGATACTCCAGTATTCGCTCCTGCCCGCGTCCACGGACACCGGGTAGCCGAGCTTCATGATCTTGAAGATCTGGAAGAGGCTGTAATGCCCCATGTCTCCGAGTGCACCCGAGCCGAACTCGACCCAGCCGCGGAAAACCGCATGCGTATATTCCGGACTGTACGGGCGATGGGGTACCGGACCCAGCCAGAGGTCCCAGTCCAGCCCGTCAGGCACGGGTGGCGTCTGCGTGGGCAACGCCGTCATGCCCTGCGGCCAGAAAGGCCTCGACGACCAGTTGTGTACCTCATGGACCTGACCGATGGCCCCCGCGGCAATCCATTCGGCGATTGCCGGCGCTTCCCGGTTGCCCGCATCACAGAACAGGTGCGTTGCCCTGCCTGTTTTGACGGCCGTATCGCGCGACAACCGCGCTTCCCGGAGGACATTTGCCAGCGACTTGTGCTGGATGACGTGTTTACCTTCGTTCATTGCAGCAATGGCAATGGTAGCATGCAAATGCTCGGGAGTCATCACGTAAAAGGCATCGACGCCGTCTTCCTGGGCCAGTACGTCTCTGAAATCGGAGTAGGCCGCCACGTTGTACGGCGTGCCGTTCACCTTTGTATAATACCGGTCGACCACCTGCCGGCCGATCTCCCGGCCGCAAAGACCGCCGCGGGCACCTTTTGCCCAATCCGGATCTTCCAGAAACCGGCTGACCTTCGCGTTGAGTTCGAATTTGCCCCACTCGGGGTAGTCGTCGCTACCCAGATTCGGATCACATACCGCGACGATCTGTACAGTATCGTTTTTCAGGGCATCCATCATGTTGCGGAGACCCTGGGAACCGCACCCGATGTAGGCGACGGTCACTTTGTCGCTCGGAGCGACGCGTCCGGGACCACCGAGTACATGACGGGGAACGATTGCGGCCGCTGCCGATGCGGCAGCTCCGCCTAGAAATTGTCGACGATTCATGATTGAACGGATTCTCTGTTGCATACACGCACGGGACTCCAGGTGTCGGTCCGTGCACTTTCTATCGGGCAATGTAAAACTACGAGATTCATGAAATGCAATAATCAAGTCGCATCAAGGTTGCAGTCAAAATGGGATGCTGCGTCAAATTCTCTGTGAGATCTACGCGAATCCCTTGTTGGGGGAGCGCATTCAACGATGACACAGACAACAGCCACTATGTTGACAACGCACGCATTTCCCGGAGAGCGACCGGAGGCATCGGATGAAGTCCTCGGCGTTATTGTCGGCAGTGCCTTCTCCCTGGCTTCGTTCTCTGATTGGTCTCCGGAGGCGATCGAGATCGATACCCGGTGGGGCCCGTGGACGATCTACCGGCTCGGGAACATAGCGCGCCCGTGCTATCTTTCCTTCAGGCACGGAATACCGCACCGTCTCCTGCCCAACCAGATCCCGTATCGGGCACAGATGCGCGCGCTGTCGATCGCCGGATGCCGGTCCGTACTGTCCACCAGTTCCGTCGGTGTGCTGGACGATTCGGTTCCCCTGAACACCCCGCTCATCGTATCCGATATCCTGACACTCGACAACCGTTTGCCCGACGGATCCGCATGTACGATGTTCGATTCGCCCTCCTCGGCACACGCACACCTGGTCCTGAACGAGGGACTTGTGTCTCCCGCTTTGGTCGTCGAACTGGAGCGCATCCTCCGGAATCAGGGAATAGAGAACGTCCGGCATGTGGTTTTTGGATATGTCGGCGGCCCCAGGACCAAAACCGGGGCGGAAAATCGCATGTGGAAAAACCTCGGCGCACAGGTCAACTCCATGACCCTGGCACCGGAGATTATTCTGGCAAACGAGTTGAACATGTCGGCTGCGGGACTGGTGGCAGGCCACAAGCCTTCCCGGCAGGATGCCCGGAGACCGCAATCGAAAGGTGAGGTCACGGATTCGCTCGAGGATTCGCGAAAGGCGATGTCGGATGCGATCCGAGCCTTTATAAAACACGGAAAGAGCGCTCCGTTTGGTAACCAATTGTACCGTTTTTAGCCAAAAATCTTAACGTAATGCTTTATGTCACATCGGATAATGCGTTACGTGGAAAGGGTTATTGGGGATGATCAAATGCCTGTCGGGAGTCCCGTCCGCTTGACCGGGGGACTGCTGAACGAGGTCTGGCGCGTTCCGACGGCCGGCGGTTCCGTCGTGGTCAAACGCTTTCTGCCGATTGAGATGGAGGGGATCCGGCTTGCACCGGATCGCGCCCGCTTCGAGGCGGCCGGCCTCGGGCTTTTCGCCGGCGACGGGCTGTTGCGCGAACTCGAGAATGGAGGCGTGCGCGTTCCGAGATTGCTCGGTTATCTTCCCGAGGCGCACGTGGTGGTTATGGAAGACCTGGGTCCGGGTTGGAATCTTACGGACGGTCATTTCGGGGACAATCCCGGATCGCTCGGAGCGGTGATCGGACGATTCATCGGCGGTCTACATGCACAGTCGTTCGGAGACGGCCGTCTCCGGCGCACGTTCGCGAACACGGGTGTTCAGCGCGTGCGCCATCGGCTGCAGTATGCGGCATTGGAAGAGCGGCTTGAAGAGTGGGGCTATAAGGACGCGCATGATCTCGGACGGGATTTTGAAGCACTGGGCACCCTGCTGCTGAGGCCGGGAAAATGCCTCGTCATGGGGGATCTGTGGCCACGTTCGCTTCTCCCGCAGCCGGACGGCGTGGGGATCATCGACTGGGAGTTTGCGCACTTCGGCAGACCGTTGCAGGACGTGGCTCATCTCGGGGCGCACTGCCTGATGGCCGCAATACGCCATGGAGAGGATGACAGCTCTCGTGCCGCGAAAGTGTTCTGGAGCGCATTCTACGGTGCATATGAAGCGTCGCTGGGCGCGGTCCGGGACCGGCTCTGGGACGATGGGGAACGGACTGCGGCATCGTTGCACCTGGCTGCAGAGATACTGATGCGCACCATCGGACCGTTTCGTGCCGGATACCTTTTTGATGCGGCTACGTGCGACGCATCGATCCGGCACGAAGCCGTTCAGCGGGCCATTGCGATCGCCGAGAATCCGCTGCAGGTAAATTTTGGCCGGTTGTTGTAGCGCGTCGAGGGGGGGTGGTTTCGGCCAATTCGCCTTTCTACGCAGCTCGTGCGTCCTCCTCGAGCACGAGTGAAAGCAGCGAAGCGACCTTGTCGTGCATGTGTTGACGCGGCACGACCAGATCGATGAAACCCTTCTCGACGAGAAACTCCGCCCGCTGAAAGCCCTCCGGCAGGTCCTGACCGATCGTCTCGCGGATTACACGCGGACCGGCAAAACCGATAAGGGCATTCGGCTCGGCGATGTGAATGTCGCCCAGCATCGCAAAAGAGGCGGTTACGCCCCCGGTGGTCGGATGCGTGAGAATGGAGATATAGGGCAGGCCCGTGTCCTGGTATCGGGCGAGCCATGCGCTGGTCTTCGCCATCTGCATCAGACTGAGGGCGCCTTCCATCATGCGGGCACCGCCACTCTGGGATACCAGAACAAGCGGAAGCCGCCGTTCATAGGCACGTTTGATGGTTCGGGCAACAATCTCACCGACTACCGAACCCATCGACCCACCGATAAAACCGAAATCCATGGCGGCCGCCGAGACTTCGTGGCGACCAATGGTTCCGATTCCGGATTTGGCCGCGTCATTGAGTCCGGTCTTCTTCTGTGCCGCTTCCAGTCGCCGGCGGTAGGTCTTCCGGTCCCTGAATGCGAGCGGATCCGTGGAAAAAAGGTCTTCATCGAACGCTTCGAAGTCGTCGGTGCCAAACAAGAGGCGTAGATATCCGCGTCCGTCCATCGGAAAATGGTGGCTGCATTCGGGACACACCCGAAGCTGCTCTTCCCAGTCTCTGCGGCTGATGATCGCTTTGCATTCGGGACAGTTGAGCCAGTAGCCGTCCGGGACGGCGCTTTTCGACGGCTTTCGCGTCTTGATTCCGGCTCCTTCTCGGATAAACCAGGCCATATGCAGTATCAATCGTCCCTGAATAAGGGCGGCTTCTTATGTGCCGGAGCGGGACATGTCGGGTAGACGATCAAATATTGAAGTGGGCTTTCGGGCCACAAACCGTTTCAAATAGGACGGCTCGAACGCGGCAACGTCTTCTTGGTGCCCGCCTGCAAGCAAACCCGCTGCAACGCGGGCCACCCAACGCGCATCGTAGGAGACGTCCTCCAGCGATAATATGCGAATTTCAGGATACCGATCTGTGACCATTTCTACCAAATCCGGATTCATATCGCCCACGAGCAATGCCGGAGAGTCTTTCGTCAGTCCCTGCAGTCGTGCTTCGAATTCGTCCAGGGAGCAAGCCTCGGGTACGGCGGGATCACCGGCCTGGTCGGCTTCGTCGACGCGGTATGTGGCGGTGTACACCTCCCGCCGCCTCGACTTCAGCACAACGCTTATCTGTCCGGAGCCGGTTACAAAAGGCCGGGCAGCCGCCGCGATCGAATCCAGTGTCGGTACGCCTGCAAGCGTACGGTCCGCCGCATAGCATAAACCCTTGGCGGTACTCGCGCCTATTCGAAGTCCGGTGTACGATCCCGGTCCGGCGGAAACGGCCACTGCATCGACGTCGGAAAGTGAACAATCGGCTAGATGGAGGGTCTCCCGTATAATACCGGTAAGATGTTTCGCATGTGATTTCGGGCGCCGCAGCGACAGCACCACTTCAGGCGTCGGGTCTCGCACGAGCGCAACACTGCAGAGATCCGTTGCCGTCTCGATCGCCAGTATTCGCAATGGTCTTTCAGTCTAATTGGAACATCATTCATCCAAGCAGGAATGAAAAAGTCGTTCGCGAGCACTATTTTTAAAGGCTCTGAAAAAACTGATCATCTGCTGGTATGTCTACCGCTTGGGTCCCGCGGTTCGGGCATCGAATAGCTCACCAGATCGTACAACGGAACAGGCGTTCCTCAGCCACACAAAATGGGGTTCATTCATGAACGTATATGACGCAGACAAGGTTCGTAACGTAGCCCTCGTTGGGCACCAGGGAAGTGGGAAAACGATACTTGCAGAGGCCATGCTCTACACGAGCCATGGCACGAATAGAATAGGAAAGATCGAAGACGGTACTTCGGTAAGCGACTACCGGTCCAGCGAGCACGAGCGGCAGATGTCGATCTACACCTCGCTCTTGAACGCCGAGTGGAACGATCACAAGATCAACATCCTGGACACGCCCGGATATCCCGATTTTGCCGGTGAGGTCATCAGTGCTTTGAAGGTGGCCGATATCGCGATCTTCGTCATCAACGGCGCGGAGGGCGTGCAGGTAGGGACGGAAGCTGCTTGGGCATACGCGGAGAAACTCAACAAGCCCGTCATGTTCGTCGTCAACAAGCTCGACGGACCGGACGTGTCATTCGAGACGATCATCGAACCGCTGCAACAGCGATTCGGGCATGGAGCGACCGTCATTCAGCTTCCCGGTGGAACGGGAAGCAAGTCGATTGTCGATGTGCTGGTGATGAAGCAGGTTTCCTTCAAGGGCGACGGACGGGAAATGGAGTATGGCGAGATCGGATCGGAGTCAATGGACCGCGCCGAAGAGTTGCACAACGAACTCGTCGAAAATATTGCCGAGAACGACGAAGAGCTGATGGAACTCTATTTCGAGAAGGGCAATCTCTCGGAGTCGGAGATGCGTGACGGCCTGCATGAAGCCATGCTGCGGCGCCAGCTTTTCCCCATCTTCCTTACGAGTGCCCGCGAAAACATCGGCGTCGGGAGGCTGCTCGATTTTATCGTCAATGCATGCCCGTCACCGGTTGATTTCAAGGAGGTGGAAACGGAGACGGGCGAGGTGAAGCCGTCTCCAGAGGCGTCCCCTGCCGCACTCATCTTCAGAACGGTTTCCGAACAGCATGTCGGAGATTACTCCTTTATGAAGGCCTATGGTGGCACCTTCAGCCAAGGGATGGATCTCGAGAATGCCCAGACCAGGGAGATCGAACGGCTCGGTCCGCTGTATGTGATGAACGGCAACCATCGGGAGACGGTTGACAGGCTGGTTGCGGGCGATATCGGTGCGGTAGTCAAGCTGAAAGACACCCATACGAACAATACGCTTCGGGAGAAAGGCGACGACGTCGTGCTGACTCCCATTGAGTTTCCCGCTCCCAGGTACACCATGGCGGTTCGTGCTTCCAAGGCAGGAGACGAGGACAAGCTGGGTCAAGGGCTCTCACTGCTCGTCAACGAGGATCCTTCGCTCATCGTCAACCACGATACCAGTCTCAACCAGCTACTCCTGGGCGGACAGGGCGATATGCACCTCGAGATCGCTAAAAACCGTCTGAAGGACCGGTTTGGCATCGATATCGAATTCTTCACCCCACGGATATCCTACCGTGAAACCGTCACCTCACGCGGCGATTTCTCGTATCGTCACAAAAAGCAGACAGGTGGAGCGGGCCAGTTTGCCGACATCACGCTGTTTGTCGAGCCCGGCGACCAGGAGTTCGATCCGCCCGGCAATATCTCGGTTCGAAACACCGACGAGATCGAGACTTCGTGGGGCTCCACCATTACGTACATAGATGCGATCGTCGGGGGCGTCATCGATATGCGGCGGTTCTTCGGCGCGATTCAGAAGGGGATCGCCGAGGCGTTGCAGGAGGGGCCGCTGGCGGGCTACCCGGTTGGAGACCTCCGTATCGTTATTTATGACGGTGGCATGCACTCGGTCGATTCGAATGAGAATGCGTTCAAGACGGCCGCACGCACGTGTTTCCAGGCCGCTTTCGGAAAGGCCAAGCCGGTAATGCTCGAGCCCATCCATGAACTGGAGGTAATGGTGCCGGAAGAATACATGGGGGACGTCCTTGGAGACCTCAACACGCGGCGGGCCCGGGTGCAGGGGATGGAAGGCGAAGGCATCTTCCAGAAGATCAGGGCGGTGGTACCGGAAGCGGAACTGCACCGGTACTCGACGTCGTTGCGGTCGCTCACGCAGGGACGCGGCATGCATACCTCCCGGTTTCTGCAATACGAAGCCGTGCCGCGGCAAATCCAGGAGGAAATCATCAAGGCGGCGCGGAAGGAAGAGGAGGAGTAGCCGGCAGAATTGAGATCATACGGACAGGGCCGACCGGATCGTCCGGACGGCCCCCGGTCATTTTGTGCGCCTGCAACGGGCCATTTCAAGGTGCCTTGCCGGCAGTGCCGCAAGGGTAAGACTGAGAAGCGCTTCCGGGTCCTTTTCGGCCGAAAAGTGGCGCGAACAGCGGTTCAGTGGCTTATTTACGGCCAATCGAAACGATTGTATCAGTGGCATTTCGAGCCTTCCGCGACCCTTGGGTCAACCTGTGCGTTATCATACGGTAAGATGCGCAGGGGTGACCTTATTCTCGCAGGCCTGTATCCTGTACCGGATACAATGCCGGGCGTCGACCGGACAAAGGCTGCGGAGTGAGGGGATGGCGGGCCCCAACGCCGGCCCGTTCCGGCACACCAATCACACACCATGCGATGCATCGCTGCCGACTTGCGTGTATTTGCCACAGACTAGCTGACATGAAGAAGAGACGTGAGATGAACGCCCGACGTTCCCCCAGGAAGACGCCGACGTTTGAAGGCGGGTACGGCTGGCCGGGAAAACACGGGTTGTACGATCCGGTCAACGAGCACGATAGCTGTGGCGTCGGATTCGTCGCGCACGTCAAGGGAGAGCGGAGTCACGGTATCGTGGAGGATGCCAACTGCGTATTGCTCAACATGGACCACCGGGGTGCGCGCGGCAGCGAGCCGAATACGGGTGACGGCGCCGGCATTCTGACGGCCCTGCCTCATGATTTTTTGCGCAGGGTGGCGCGCGAAGCCCTCGGCAAAGATCTCCCCGAACCGGGGCGTTTTGCCGCCGGGATCGTCTTTTTGCCCACCGTCGAATCCGAGCGAAAGTATTGTCGTCATCAGATCGGGCGGATCGCGGTCGAGCACGACCAGCGGATCATCGGATGGCGCAAGGTGCCGGTGGATGCGGACGGTGCGGACATCGGACCCTCGGCACGCGAATCCGAACCCACCGTGGAACAGGTGTTTATCGCCGCACAAGAGGGAATCGATCAAGATGCGTTCGAGCGCAAACTCTACCTGATTCGCAAGGAGGCGTCGCACAAGCTCCGCAAGGGCGACCTCGACCAGGCGAAGATGTTCTACATCAACAGCCTGTCGACCAAGGTCATCGTCTACAAAGGCATGCTGACGGCCGGTCAGCTCATGACCTATTACCCGGATCTTTCCGCTCCCGACTACACGACGCACCTGGCCATGGTGCATTCCCGGTTCAGTACCAACACGTTTCCGTCATGGGACCGCGCACAGCCCATGCGGTTCATGAGCCACAACGGGGAAATCAACACCCTCCGCGGCAACGTGAACTGGATGCACGCCCGAGAGGGATATCTGGAAAGCGACCTGTTCGGCGAGTCGCTCGAGAAGGCGTTTCCCGTCATCGAAGCCGACAGCTCGGATTCAGGCAACTTCGACAACGCACTGGAATTTCTCTTGATGACGGGCCGGACGCTCCAGGAAGCCGTTATGATGATGATCCCGGAAGCCTGGCAGCACCATCAGTCCATGCCGGAAGACCTGAAGGCCTTCTACGAATACCACGCGTGTCTGCAGGAACCGTGGGACGGTCCGGCGTCCATTACCTTCACCGACGGGCACTACATCGGCGCCGTACTCGATCGCAACGGCCTGCGACCGTCACGTTTCTATTTGACCTACGACGACCGCGTGATTATGGCCTCGGAAGCGGGCGTGCTGCCGAGTGTCGCTCCCGAGATGGTGAAGCAGAAGGGACGCCTCAAGCCGGGCCGGCTGTTTCTTATCGACTTCGAAGAGGGACGGATGGTGCCCGATGCCGAGTTGAAGCGTGATTTTGCGGGCAGACGTCCGTACAAGCAATGGCTCGATGCGCAGCGGCTGCCGCTCGAAGACCTGGGCGTGTCCGAACCGCCGATCGGCTACGATCCGGATTCCCTGATTCCCCGCCTGATGGCGCAAGGCTACAGCATCGAGACCCTCCATCACGTGCTGATCCCCCTGCTGGAGCAGGGGAAAGATCCCGTGGGTTCCATGGGAAACGACGCCGCGCTGGCCTGCATGTCCGACCAGCCCCGGCTCATCTACGACTATTTCCGGCAACTCTTTGCACAGGTCACCAATCCGGCCATCGACTCCATCCGGGAAGAAATCATTATGTCCCTGGAGTGCTACGTCGGCCCGGAAGGCGACCTGCTTCAGTACAAGGAAGAGAATGCGCACCTGCTTCGGATCAAGCATCCGATCCTGACAAACGAAGAGATCGCCGCCATCAAGCAGATCGAGAGGAGTCCGGCGGGAAGGGGTTGGCGGTCAAAGGTTATCGATATGACCTGGCCCCGGGAGCAAGGCGAGGAAGGACTGACGAAAGCGCTCAGGCGCATCGAGCGCGAGACCGACGAGGCGATCGACGACGGGTATGAACTCGTGGTCCTGTCGGATCGCAACACGGGACCCGACAGGGTGCCGATCGGCTCATTGCTTGCCTGCGGCTCGCTGCATCACCATCTCGTCAGACAGGCCCGGAGAACCAAAATCGGCATCATTCTTGAGTCTGGAGACGCACGCGCCGTGCATCATCACTGCACGCTCATCGGTTACGGCGCCGACGGCATCAACCCGTACCTCGCATACGAAATCCTCTGGAAGGCCAGGAGAGACGGCAAACTGGACGAAGAACGCTTTCCGGACGATGACGCGGTGGTAGCCGGCTATCGAAAATCGGTGGCAAAGGGAATGCTCAAGGTGATGGGCAAGATGGGCATCTCGACGCTTCAGAGCTACAAGGGTGCGCAGATATTCGAGATTA
>CAZIIP010000046.1:0-14838 GCA_964539455.1 uncultured Rhodothermales bacterium | reverse complement strand
GGCATCTGGGCGCCGTTGAGGATGAAAACGCCGACCTGTATATACTCGACAAGCGCACGGGCGAGGAAGTGGCGACCGTAGACTTTGGAAAAAAAGGGGACTATGAAGGGGTGGAATCGGTGGGTAGTACCGTATTTGTGTTGCGGAGCGACGGAAATATCTACCGATTCATAAATGACGGCGACGATAAGGTGGACGCCGACAAGTGGGAAACGGGATTGTCGAGACGTAACGATACGGAGGGACTGGCGTTCGATCCGGCCACGGGACGGCTCCTTATTGCCTGTAAGGAATACCCAGGCGACGACCTCGACGGCTACCGAGCCATTTACTCTGTTCGCGCGGACGAGGAGGAAAAGGTCCAAGCGCCCGAATACACGATCAACATGGAGGAGATCGAAGCGGCCCTACCCGGCAGCCGCGTTGAAGCCTGGCTGCGCTCGTTTCTGAGGAGAGCGCTGGATGTAGCGGACTTCAAACCCTCCGCGGTTGCCGTCCATCCTGCCACCAACCGGATCTGGGTCCTTTCTTCCGTTTTCAAGTCGGTCGCGGTACTGGACCGCGACGGCGATATCGTTGCGGTGCACAAACTGGACCCCTCGACGTTGCGGCAACCCGAGGGTCTGGCGATAGATGCGGACGGTACCGTCTATATCGCGTCGGAGGGAGCGGGCGGCACCGCACGCCTGGCGGTGTTTCGTCCCATATAGGTCGCCAACATGCGTCCACCACGCATCAAGCAGCCTGTTTCAGCACCGTCCGTTTGTGCGGGAAACGTGTAGAAACCCGACCTGCGAACCGGTGCCTTTGGCACGTGAGACACACGCATTGCAGCACTCTGAATGCTTTGAACGTATTGAACGGGATCCATCAGATGCTCGTGGGCGTTATCTTATGCCTATACCATTCCGGTTTCCGCTCCCCCGCCGGGTGCCGTCAAACCGCCTTCCATCATACTGTTATGACACATGTGTTCTCATGAGTAGTGCCGTACTAACCATCGGTGACAAGGAAGTTGAATTACCTATCGTGCAGGGATCGGAGGGAGAGATTGGAATTGACATATCCACATTGAGAAGCCGTACAGGGGTCGTCACGCTCGATAACGGCTATAAGAACACAGGGTCTACGAAGAGCGGCATCACGTATATCGACGGTGAGAAAGGGCTGCTTCACCATAGAGGTTACAATATTGAAGAACTTGCGTCGAAGGTCTCGTTTACGGAGGTGATTTACCTGCTCCTGTACGGTGACCTGCCCACGGCGTCGGAGCATGATGCGTTCTCGGAACGGCTGACCTACCACAGCCTGATTCACGAGGATATGAAGAAGTTCTTCGAGGGATTCCCGACGAACGCAAATCCGATCAGCATTTTGTCCACTATGGTTGCGTCCTTGTCGACATACTATCCGGAAACTGACGCGCCGGAGCTGGTGGACCTGAACATGATCCGTCTTCTCGCAAAGCTCAAGACGATCGCAGCATTTGCACACAAGAAGACGGTCGGTCAGCCGATCGTATATCCGATAAACGACCTGGGCTACTCCGAGAATTTTCTGCACATGTTGCACGCCGTTCCCACGGAAGCGTACAAGGTTCCTGAAGTATTTTCCAGGGCGCTCGACATGCTGCTGATTCTTCATGCCGACCACGAGCAGAATTGCAGCACATCCACGGTTCGTATGGTCGGATCGAGTCAGGCCAGCCTGTTCGCATCGATTTCATCGGGCATCAGCGCGCTTTCGGGGCCCCTGCACGGTGGTGCAAACCAGCGTGTGCTTGAAATGCTCGAGATGATCCGGCAGGACGGCGGCGATTATGCCAAGTACGTGAACAGGGCCAAGGACCGGTCGGATCCGTTCAGGCTGATGGGATTCGGGCACCGGGTCTACAAAAATTTCGATCCTCGTGCACGGGTCATCAAAAAAAGCGCGGACGATCTATTGGCATCGATCGGTGTCGACGATCCGCTGCTGGAAATTGCCACGCGGCTGGAAGAGATTGCGCTTCAGGATTCCTATTTCGTCGAGAGACGACTCTTCCCGAACGTGGATTTCTACAGTGGAATTATGTACCGGGCCATGGGCATACCCACCAACATGTTTACCGTCATGTTTGCCATCGGACGGCTGCCGGGCTGGCTTGCCCATTGGAAGGAGATGAAATCGGAGGATCGGCCAAAAATCCATCGGCCACGCCAGATCTACGTCGGCGAAACGAGCCGACCGGTCAAACCTCTATCCGAACGATAGGGCAAGTTGACATTTCGGAATCTTTCATCACAGCTACCTGGAGTGTACCGCTTCGGGATCATTGGTCATCATCCCAAAAAATACTAGATGAGCATACGTATAGCCTATTTTAGCGCCGAGATCGGCATCGACGCCGCCATGCCCACGTATTGCGGCGGGCTCGGCGTGCTTGCCGGCGATCACATGCGTGCAGCCGCCCATCGAAACCTGCCCATTTGCGGCATCACGTTGATGTATCGTGAAGGATATTACAAGCAGGTGGTCGATGAGCACGGCAATCAGATTGAGGAGTATCCGAGATTCGATCCGTCCACCGTCATGATCCCGGAAAAGCCGCGGGTGTTGCTCAAACTCCGCGGGCGGGAAGTGCACATACGGGCGTATCGGTTGGATTTCCGGGGGGAGCACGGGCATGTAGTTCCCATTTATTTCCTTGACACCGATGTGAACGAAAACGAACCGGATGACCGCATTATCACGCACCGGCTCTATTCGGATGGTCAGGAACGACGTATGCTTCAGGAGGCCGTGCTGGGCCTGGGTGGGGTCAAGATGCTCGATGCACTCGGTATGGAAGGCATCGACACCTACCACATGAACGAAGGCCACAGCTCCTTTCTCACCCTCGCCCTGCTCGAGCGCTTGAACGGTGATGAGGACGCGGTTCGCCGGCTCTGTCATTTTACCACGCATACCCCGGTACCCGCTGGACACGACCGGTTTGACCTCGATCACGCACGGAGCATTCTCGGGTCGTACCTGCCGGACTATCTGGACCTTCCGTCGTGGAGAGATCACCACAAGGTGCATATGACGGAGTTGGGACTGCACTTTTCCCGTTCGGCCAACGGCGTGTCAGAATTGCACGGGCAGGTTGCCCGGGAGCAATTTCCGGCATTCGATATCAAGGCGATTACCAACGGTGTGGAGCACATCCGATGGGCCGGACAGGCCATGCAGCGAATTTTCGATCGCATTGCCGATGGCTGGCGTGATGACCCTACGCTCCTCTGGTCGATCGACCATGTACCGGATGACGAATTGCTGGCGGCACGGGACAACCAGAAACGGGCGCTCCTGGACTACGTGGAGCAGTCGAGCGGCATCGTTTTGAATCCGGCCGTGCTCACCATTGGATTTGCGCGACGCCTGGTACCGTATAAACGTCCGTGTCTCATCTTCCGCGACCTCGAGCGGCTCAAGCGAATCGCCGGTGGACGGATTCAACTCATCTATTCCGGAAAATCACACCCCACAGACGATCGGGGCAAGTCGATCATCCGCTCTCTTCATGAGTATGCCCGTCAACTCGCGGGAACGGTGGACGTCGTATTCCTGGCGAATTACGATATGACGGTTGCCCGTCTTCTGACCGGAGGTGCCGATGTATGGCTCAATAATCCCCTGCGCCCCAAGGAAGCATCGGGCACGAGTGGTATGAAGGCATCGCTGAACGGTGTCCCCAGCATGAGTACACTCGACGGCTGGTGGGTCGAAGGATGCCGGGACGGCATTAACGGGTGGGCATTCGGTGATCCGGAGAATCCCGATGACGGTGCAGACGCAAATGCCCTCTACGAGACACTCGAGAAACGGGTTATCCCCGCTTACTACGACGATAAATCGGTTTGGGCGCGATTCGTACGCGAGTCAATCAAAACGGGTGCGGAATTCTCGGCCGTCGGAATGCTCGACGGGTATGTCGAGGAGGCGTACCGCGTGCGCAAGCCCGCCGATCTCCCCATCTAGGAGTCTGTCGAACTTTCGCCATAAGTTGTTTATTTACAGATAAGCTGTCATGATGCTAATGGCACTTAAGTACAATAAAAGCAACGGGGCTTTTTCAAGTCCGACAAACTCCTGGGATCGGTTCACACGGGTACAAGCCGGCGCACGGTGTCCGGATGGCTGTCGGTTTGTGATTCGGTTCATACCTTCCATTCGACTTGGGAGACAAACCGAAAAAAACTTCCTCAGCCATGCCAAAAGATACCGTCGTACTCATCGCCAATGGAGATCTCCGGCTCTCGGCCAACCGGAAATGCTGGGCCGAACAGGCGGCAATGGAAGCGGCCGTTACCCGCGCAATAGAGGCCCAGGGGTACGCAGTGGAGCGCGGGCACGCATTCGATTCGGAGAAGAGACACGGATTCATCGACAGCCAGCACTATGGGCGTGAAGTCTTTAAGAAGATAGACCCGGACCGCCCGCTGGTGATCGCGATCGCCGTGTGGCAATATTCTCACCATATACTGCATGGCTTGTCTACGCACCGCGGTCCGATTCTGACGGTGGCCAACTGGAGTGGTACCTGGCCCGGCTTGGTAGGGATGCTCAATCTGAACGGATCGCTGACCAAGGCAGGGATTCCGTACAGTACCCTGTGGAGCAAAGACTTCACGGACGACTTTTTCACGCGTGGACTCAGGGCGTGGCTTTCCGATGGACGTGTAGCGCACGAGACGGGTCACGTACGACCCGCCTCGGAGGTTTCTCTGTCTGAAGAAGCATTGGCCCTTGGCCGGAAGGAGGCGGAAAAGCTGAAGAGAGAGAAAGCGATCATGGGCGTTTTTGACGAGGGATGTATGGGCATGTTCAACGCCATCATTCCCGACCGGCTTTTGCATGATACCGGTGTCTTCAAGGAACGCCTGAGCCAAAGCGCACTCTACTATGAAGCGACGCAGGTTTCCGACCAGGATGCGCAGGAAGCGTTAGAGTGGCTCAAAAAGAAAGGAATGCAGTTCGCATTCGGTGAAGACGAGACGGAAGAGCTGACCGAAAGCCAGGTCTTGCTCCAACTAAAGATGTATATCGCCGCTCTTCGGATTGCAGACGATTTTGGCTGTGACCTGATCGGCATTCAATATCAGCAGGGCCTGAAAGACCTCTTGCCCGCCTCCGATCTTGCCGAGGGGCTGCTCAACAATACCGATCGGCCACCTGTCACCGATCGAACAGGGAGTCGGATCCTTTACGAGGGATCTCCATTGCCGCACTTCAACGAGGTGGACGAGTGTGCAGGCCTCGATGCATACGTTACGAACCGAATTTGGACAAGCCTGGGATATGACCCCGAGACGACCCTGCATGATGTGCGCTGGGGTGAAGACTACAGGGGGGCATTTGTCTGGGTATTTCTGATCAGCGGATCCGCTCCTCCGAAGCATTTTATCGATTCGTATGCCGGTACGGTTTCAGAGCGTCAACCTGCCATGTATTTCAGACTCGGCGGGGGAACCGTAAAGGGGATCAGCAAGCCGGGCGAGATCGTCTGGAGCCGCATTTTTGTCGAGGGCAATCGCTTGAAAGCGGATGTCGGTCGTGCGAAAGTCGTGGCGCTGCCGCAAGCGGAAACCGATCGCCGCTGGAAGCTCACGACACCGCAATGGCCGATCATGCACGCGGTGCTCTATGGTATCACCCGCGATCGGTTCATGGCGCGCCATAAGGCGAATCATGTACAGGTGGCGTACGCGCCGGATGCCGAGGGTGCCGCCCGGGCGCTTGCCGCAAAGGTGGGGATGTTCGAAAGAATGGGTGTCGACACATATATATGTGGGGACATACCCGAGATTGACTGATCGGGAGCGGGCATCCACCGTTTTCAGTCGACATCGAACCGCGAACGTACAATTCGATTAAATGGCCTGTTGACCGGTTCAATACAGAGGCCAAGTGCAGGCAAACATGACAGCGTCATTCGGAATCCGCGGTAGCAAGGGTCTATGGAGATTCGTGCGGTGGACTTCTTTCAGCGTGCTGATGTGCGTACTTCCGGGCGTCGCACTGTATGCCCAGACCGGTGAGTCGCCGTTGCGAACCTTTGGATACTTCCAGACCGAATTCCGCTATCTGGATTCCAGTTCGTCGTTTGGGGACATGCAATCGACGAGTTTCTCTGTACCGCAACTCAACATCATGCTTCAGAAGGACCTTGCCAGGGATGTGACGTCCTTTATCAATCTCGAGTTCATCAATACATTTTCAACGGAAAAGGGCTGGGGCGATTTTAATCTCGAGGAAGCATGGGTTCGCTACCGGAAAGACCCGCGGCTGAGTCTCAAATTCGGCCTGAGCATTCCGGTATTCAACCACCTGAACGAAATCAAAAACCGAACCCCGATTCTGCCCTACATCGTACGTCCGCTCGTGTACGAGACCTCGTTTGGTGAATTTGTCAATATCGAGGAGTTCGTACCGCGGCGCGCTTTTGTGCAGGCATACGGTTTTTTCTCGCTCGCGGAGCTCAAGCTGGATTACGCGCTGCATCTTGGAAACAGTGACTTTGTGAACAACAACCCGGCGTTGGGGCAGACAGGTGTCGATACGACGAAATCCATGCTTGTCGGTGGAAGAACCGGCATCCGGTGGCGTGATGCCCTCAAAGTCGGCGTCTCGGCAACCTGGGACGATACCGGCGTTTTCCGCGATCTGCCGGGGTTTGTCCTCGATGATGATGACGGTCGCGGGGGCACCTCTCGCATGCGTCTGGGGGCCGACTTGTCTGCCAGAGTGAATGATCTGACCTTCGAGGGCGAAATCATTCATGTGAGCTACGTAGACGATGCGCCGCGCTTTGCAGGGGAGCCCCTCTTTTACTACGGGACCCTGGGATACGATGTAACCGGCCGGCTTTACGCTTACGTGAGCCATTGGGTGACGTCACAAAATACGGTTGCGCCCGGCTTGCTCCACGGTGGGTCCGCGCCTATCTCCATAGTGGTGCCCAATGCCGGCTTCTCGTATGCACTTCTCAACAGGCTGACCGTCAAGGCCCAGTTCGCGCGCGCGAAGATTTCTATCGATACGATCGGATTCCGCGAGATACAGTGGTATGCCTCGTCAGCCGTATCCATATTTTTCTAGCGTCGAAAGTGGGTAACCACACGTTCCATATCATTTGCCTCATAGTGTCGTTTGCCGGACTCGCATTGGCGGCCGGCCATACGGCGCGGGCGCAGGTTGCGGTGATCGCACACCGGGATGTGCGGGAAAATGCGCTCGACGACTCCGAATTGCTGGACGTATTTACGCGTGACGTACGGTCGTGGAGCGACGGGACCCCTATTGTGCTCTTCGACCTGAAGGAAAGAGGGCCGACGCGGGAGACCTTTTACTCCCACCTCGGTGTGCGGCCGTCTCGCATGAAGTCAATCTGGCTGAAACAACTTTACGCAGGTGAGGGCCAACCACCAAATGCGCTCGAGACACAAGAGGAAGTCGTTGAGCGGGTGGAACGAACCCGCGGGGCTGTCGGCTACGTACGCATGGAGATGGTTCAGGACGATAATGTGAAGGTGCTTCACGTCATCCCTTCTCAGGCTGACGAACCAAGTGGATAGACGCCGTCCCTGCCGAGGGGACGACTGGGCAGAAACGCATTTTCAATCCGGATATGTGGTTCACGCACGTAAGGATCGGGACAAAGTTAGGACTGGGCTTCGGTCTGGTCCTGGTCGTGCTTGCCGCTATCAATCTGAAATCACTACAGAATCTCCGGACGGTCAAGGACGACCTGGATGAGGTATCCGGCAACTGGCTGCCCAGGGTCATTGCGATCTCCGATTTGAGCCTGAATACGACAGAACTCCGTCGTCTGCAGCTCGCGCATGCATTTTCAAAAAGAATAGCGCTCCGGCGTACGCATGCCGATTCCATGATTGCGATGATCGATCGCATCAACCACAATCGGGATACCTATGAACAACTCCGGGCCGAGTCGGAGCTTCGAGGCCTTTACTCCGGTGACGAAGAGCGGCTGTATGAAGCATTCGATGAGAGATGGGCCGATTACCAGGACCTCTCGTTCGAGGTCTTTGCGCTCACCGAGGCGAACCGGCCGGAGTCTGCCATCGACATCCTCGACGAGCAGGCGCGAACGGTGTACGAGCGTATGCAGGGAGCACTGGAGGGGTTGGTAGCGACCACGCAGCAGCGGGCACGTGATAACGCGCTGCAGGCTGACAGAACGTACAGACGGACGTATACGGCTTCACTCGTCCTCCTGCTGAGTACGGTAGTCCTGTCCGCCCTGATTACAATGGGAATGGTCTATCACATCACCTCGCGTGTAACGGAGCTTTCCGTTGCGGCGCGACGCGTCGAGCGCGGTGATCTTAACGTACGGACGGAGGTCACGTATCGGGACGAAATCGGGTGGCTTGCGAGAGCGTTTAACTCCATGACCGCTTCGCTCAAGGCGTACCGGGAAAAGACGGAGCGGCAGGCCAAGGAATTGCTGGCCAAACAACAGGCGCTTCGATCCTCGAACCTCGAGTTGGCCGAAAAATCGAGGAGCCTCGAACACCAGAAAATCGAGATTGTCCGCAAGAACGTGGACCTGCAGGGAGCGCTCGAGCAGCTTCGAACGACCCAGGAGCAACTGGTCATGAGTGAGAAGATGGCTTCGCTGGGTGATCTGGTGGCCGGTGTCGCACACGAAATCAACAACCCGATCAACTTTGTGTCGTCCAACATCCAGCCGTTGCGCAGGGATATCGGCGACATTCTGGCATTATTGTCCGAACTGGAGGTGCTGTTAAAGGAAAACGGCTCGAGCCGGTATGCGGAAGAGCTTGCGTCGCTCAAAGAGAAGTACGATTTCGACCTCGCCACCGGAGAAATCGAACAACTGCTGTCCGGAATTCAGGAGGGAGCGAACCGAACGGCCGCGATCGTGCGCGGGCTTCGGAATTTTTCCCGTGTCGACGAGGATGAACTCCATCCGTTCGATGTGAATGACGGCATCGACTCGACGTTGCTTATCCTGCACAACGAGATCAAACATCGAATCGATGTGGAAAAAGACCTGGGTGATTTGCCCCCCTATCGCGGCTTTCCGGGGAAGCTGAACCAGGTGTTCATGAACATTTTTACCAATGCAGTGCAGGCCATCGAGGGAAAAGGCACCCTCTCTGTCGCAACACGTTTTGAGGATCCATACATCGTGATTTCCATCAAGGATACCGGCCCAGGTATTCCGGGTGATATCCAGACGAGAATCTTCGAGCCGTTCTACACGACCAAAGAGGTGGGGCGGGGCACCGGACTCGGGCTGTCGATATCGTACAGTATTGTTGAAGACCACGGAGGGAAAATAGAAGTCGAATCCGAGCCCGGCGAAGGAGCGGAATTCAGGATTTATCTGCCGGTAGACCGATAAGGGATGGCCGATCCAACCAGAGTTGTGTATCAGGGAGACCAGTTTATTGGAGCGGGCGGAATCGCCGGCCGGCTGCAGGATTATATGTGGATCATCCGTCCGGCAAACGTGCTGATGATCGGCGCTGGTGTCGTTGCAGGCCGGCTTCTCGCCCAGGGGGCCCTGACATATCCAGGGCCGGCGGCGGCTCTGGCGTCCGCCTGTCTGATCGGCGCCGGTGCCAACGTAGGAAACGACTTTTTCGATCGCACCAGGGACCTGAAAAACCATCCGGAAAGGCCTCTTCCTGCCGGCCGCATCGCACCCCGTGTCGCAATCCTCACGGCCGTCGTACTGAGCTTGTCCGGACTTGCCGTTGCAGCGACACTTTCGCTCGCCCATCTGGCGGTCGGCTTGGCCATCACACTTTTGTTGTGGTTCTACAATATTCGTCTAAAGGACGTTGCTCTGGTGGGAAATGCGGTTGTCGCCGTCTGTGTGGCCGCGACCGTTCTTTTCGGGGCCATCGGACACGCTCCCGGGCTTTTCGTGTGGACAGGCATCATGTTTGCTTTTGCACTGACGCTTTGTCGCGAGATCACCAAGGATGTTCAGGACTATGAGGGCGATGCAGCG
Source organism: uncultured Rhodothermales bacterium (assembly GCA_964539455.1). Classification (GTDB taxonomy): domain Bacteria; phylum Bacteroidota; class Rhodothermia; order Rhodothermales; family CAYLXM01; genus CAZIIP01. The sequence goes on along the minus strand of CAZIIP010000046.1, from coordinate 4,805 downwards.
GCGGGGTCGCGTACGTTTTCCGTTGTCGCAGGACCGGAAGCCGGTCGTGTCCTCGCGGCAATTCTGACGGGTTTGGTCGCAGTTGTCGCCCCCTTACCGTACCTGTTGCTCGCGTTTTCTTCCGCATATCTTGCCCTCGTACTGGTTGCGGACGCGTGGATGCTCGTGGCCATATGGTACCTGGTACGTGATGGTGACGTGGTCGGCGATGCGTCCCATGCCAGCTTTGCACTCAAGGCGGCTATGGTGTGTGGGCTTGCGGGCCTGGCACTCGCAAAAGGCATCACGGTTTAGAAATTGCGTCGGAGTTGCAGAATAAAGTGACGTGGCGGTGCCAGTATTGCCGGTCGTTCCACGTAGTAGTAATCGAGGGCGTTCTTGGCAAGAAAAGCGATTTCGGTGCCGGAGGCGGTGATGCCCACTCGAAGGTCCAGCACGCGCTGGGTCACCATCAGGTCCGCATCGGGTACGAACCGCGAAAAGTCACTGTCGAGGCGTTCAGGTTTGCCGGCCAAGCGAAAGTCAACACCCAGGTCGACGAAGGACAGCGGCCGAAAGGAGGAGGCGATCTGGACGAGATGCTTCGAACGGTATGCCAGCGGTCTAACCCGATCGCCCGTCAAATCATGGGGCTGGAGAAAAAGGTAGGCGACCGACACTCCGATCCGCTCATCCAGCGTACCCAACTGGAGTTCGGCCTCCGCGCCCCGGATGCGGGCGCGGGTGAGATTCACGAACTGAAAGGCATTTTCCTCCGGCTTGAATTTGGGTTCGACGAGATCTTCAAACGTATTCCAGAATCCCGAAACGTCGATCTCGGCGCGAATTCCGGCGATTCCGTCGAAATATCCCTTGAATCCCAACTCGTATCCGGTGCTTTGCTCCGGCCGCAGACCGATGTTGGACACGACCGGGAAAAAGTCGCGGTTGTCGACATAGCGTTCCGCAACACTGGGGACACGAAAGCCCTGTCCGTACGAGGCGCGCAACGTCAGTTGAGGCAACAGAACATAGGAAGCGTTCAGCTTGGGACTCAGTTTTGTGATGGTTTCGTCGCGGTCAATCGCGTAGACGTCATAACGGAGGCCGCCAACGGCGGTGAAACGCTCCCGGAATGTGTGTTCGACCTGAAGGAAACCCGCTCCTTCGGGTTGAATGCGACGAAGCGCACCCGTACTCCCGGAATAAAACTCCGAACGGCCGTTATTCCAGTCTCCCGTGACGCCTGCCGTGACAAACACGTCCGTAGCAGGCGTCCATACCGATTGAATCTCCGCGCCAAACCTGTTCGCTACCGTCCATTTGTTTCGAGGGCGAAGGTTGCCTTCGCTGTCCAGCGGCAGGATGCGAACGCCGAAAATGCGCCCGCGAATCGTATAAAAGAGCTTCGGCGAGATGACGTGGGTCAGCACCGGAAGGAGGCTCGATCGGCGGACAATGGTCTCGCTTTGTCCGCCGCTCAGAAAATCGGATTCTGCCGGAATCAGGGCTGCGCGTGCATTCTGCCAGAACAGAAAAAGTTCCCTGCGCCTTTGTACGACCCCGCCGAGGACATCGAGCGAGAGGCCCGGCAGTAGTCGAAGGCCGAATTTTCCGTGGGCATAGACGTTGTTGAAAGTCGAACTGTCAAGGTATCCTGTATCCCCCCGATAGGAGGCATTAATCCAGTATCCCAGCCGATCCGACACCCTGTGGGCGCGGGTGAGCGTGAGCCCCCCGAACGGCCGAAACGCATCACCGTCCGACCGGCTTGTGCGCCACGCTTCATAGCGCACGGGAGGATAAATGCCGGCATGGGCGCGCAGGGTCGACTCCGGACGGGCCGGATATTTTTTGGTGATGACATTGATGACACCCGAGAGCGCCCCGCCACCGTAGAGAGCGGAACCGGGCCCCTTCAACACCTCGACACGGCTGATCTGCGACGTCGGAAGAATATTGAAGGGAAGTCCGCCGTCGTCGGGCCCGAGCATCGGATTGCCGTCGACCAATAGCAAGACGCGGCTGCCGACGTTGTAGGCAAAGCCGGAGGAGCCACGCACGTTTACGGTGTTCCCGGCGAGCTGCACGCCCGGCACGTGTCGCAACACCTCGGACAGATCGAGGAGGTTTCTGCTCTCTATTTCGCGCGGGGTAATAAGGGACAAGGAAGTCGGGGCCCGGCTTGCCCGCTGTTCCCGGCGGGAGGCAGTGACGACCATTGCGTCATATTCAAGAACGGTCTCCTGAATGAGAAGCGTTACCTGCGCGGCTTGCCCTGCCACGACCTCGACCTCGACAGTGCCCGGGCGATATCCCACCGCAGAAGCCACAACGGAATACGTACCTGGAGGCACGTTCCGGATAAAAAAATACCCGGACGAATCGCTGGCTGCGCCAAGGTCGGTGCTTTCCAGCGATACGTTGGCACCCGGGAATCCCGTGCCGGTCTCAGCAATCACGATGCCTTCCAACGTACCCGTCTGTGCCGTCGCGGGGACGGTACCTGCCGGGAGAAGCAGGAGGCATAACGACAACGGCGGGAAGTATGTGGCAAACAGCTTCATGACCATGTCACTGCGGTGGGAAGGGTGGCAGGCGGTCGAAATCGACACGCACCGTTACATGGGTCGTTTCCGCCGTCTGAACAGTGAATACGCCTCCGTTATCGGCGTATAGGCCGACCGGTCGCCAGTCGAGAAGGTTTGCGCTGTATCGTTGTGCTACCCCGGAGTACACATAGTTGCCCGTCTGCACGGAGTCTATAGAAATGCGCTGGCTTGGAACCATTTTTTGCAGCGTTGGGCTGAACAAAATTTCGTTGAGTCTGAAGAAGTCGGTCGTATCGCGTGGCATGAACCGAAACGCGACGAAACGCAGATCGACCAGTGAATCGGCGGGCGGCCAACTGCCCGTGTAGAAAATGGCTACATCCAGCGTTCCCAGCGGCGGGACCTCCGGCGGCTCCAAGCCGTGGTCACACGATGCGCCAAAGACAAGCAACAGGGTGATTGGTATAGTAAATCTGGGCATGTCGTCCCATCCCGTCACGCTTCATAATCAATTTGGGGAACATGGATATGATGAAAAGATAACAAAGCAACTGCCTTATCCACCTACTTCCCCCGTTACTGTGGTCCGAATGAAATTGTCGGATTTCATCTACGAATATCCGACTAAACTGGTTGCCAAATATCCCGCCGAGCCTAGAGATGCCGCAAAATTAATGGTTCTCGACCGCGAGAAACAGGAAGTCTCGCACAAAACCATTGCGGATTTACCGGAGTATTTTCGAGATGGAGACGTCATGGTGGTAAATGACACCATGGTCTTTCCGGCGCGGCTGAAAGGAAACAAGGAGAAGACGGGTGCGCAAATCGAAGTTTTCCTCTTGCGCGAACTCAATCCGGAGACCCGTCTCTGGGATGTCATTGTCGAGCCGGCACGCAAGATCAGAATCGGCAACAAGCTCTTTTTCAGCGGTGATCTTGTTGCAGAGGTCATCGACAATACGACATCCCGCGGTCGAACCATCCGGTTTCTGTTCGACGGCGATAATGAAGAGCTTTACGCGGCGATCGACGGAATCGGCGAAATGCCGATTCCGCCGTATGTCCGGAAACAACGTGACGTCGAGCCTGAGGACCGTGATCGGTATCAGACCATATTTGCGGAAAAGCGGGGGGCGGTAGCCGCTCCGACCGCGGGTCTGCATTTTACGCCCGACTTGCTGCACAAGCTCCAGGACGGAGGTGTGGACGTGCTTCCCATCACGCTTCATGTCGGTCTGGGTACGTTTCGGCCCGTCGAGGTGGAAGACCTTACCAAGCATCGAATGGACTCGGAGCAGTTCGACATACCGGTGGAGGTCGCCGAGCGGGTTAACCAGGCACTCGACTCCTCGGAGAACAAAGTCGCCGCGGTAGGAACGACCGTCGTCAGGGCGATTGAATCCAGCCTGTCTGCGGCAGGCAAACTGAAGGCGGCCGGCGGATGGACCGACAAATTTATCTATCCGCCGTACGAGTTTCGCATTACCGAACGGCTTCTCACGAATTTTCACATGCCGAAATCGACATTGCTTATGCTCGTCGCCGCTTTCTCGGATCGTGATTTTGTGATGCATGCCTACGAGGAGGCGATAAAGGAAGAATACCGGTTGTTCTCTTTCGGGGACGCCATGCTGATTCTATAAACCAGGTTTCCTCGCGAGCAGATCTGTGACGTCCGATCGAACAATAAGACCGCCGGCTCCGGGAGCCGGCATCGAAGCGGCCGTACTGATTCCCGCCGGCGGTAAAGGAACGCGCATGGGCTCGGGAGAAAAGCAGTTCCGTCGACTCGGTGGAAAATCAGTTCTCGAACGTTCGGTCGCCGTGTTTCAGGACAGTCCCGGGATCGACCATATCGTCGTGGCAGTGCCGGAAAGTCGACTGGCTGCGGTTTCGAAGCATCTGGCCGCAGCCGGTTTCGGCAAACTCACGGCCGTAGTGGCGGGAGGAACCACCCGCCAGGCTTCCGTGGCGGCCGCGCTTGAACAAATTCCGGATTCCGTGACCCACGTGCTCGTTCACGATGCCGTACGGCCGTTCGTATCGCAACGTGAAATCAATGATGTCATCCGTGCCGTCAAGGTTCATGGTGCGGCAGCAACCGCCGTACCCGTCGTCGATACGTTGCGAAGGGTGTCTGGTGGCGTGTTCGACGAAACCGTCGACCGGGAAAATCTCGTCCATATGCAAACGCCGCAGGCTTTTCGAGCGGACTGGCTAAAGGCGGCCCACGAAAGAGCGGCGGAAACGGGTGACGTGGCGACCGATGAGGTG
>CAZIIP010000045.1:0-15070 GCA_964539455.1 uncultured Rhodothermales bacterium | reverse complement strand
GTCGGTGGATTTATCGTGCCGGATGCCCCACGGCCCTACGTCCCGGATGCACGTTTCTGGCAGGAGATTCGCGCTTTTGCCGAACACGCCGCCCGGGCGTTACCGGCCACGGCCCTTGCGGGCATCGACATCCGAATCGCAGGAATTGAAAACGGCCGCCCCGTGCCGGTCGCACTGGACGCAAATCCGCGTCCGGCCGGATTCACGCATTCTGAATTTCTGCCACACACGCCGCATGCCGGTTTGCCCGGCGTAAGCGTCCATCTCTGGAAGGACGTACGACTCGCCATCGGCAGCGGTTGACCTCAAACTTGCGCTGCGGTGCGCATCTCTTCAAACAGTGCCTTTTGGTCACGCAAGGCTTGCACACGGTCCGCCGGTTCCGTCCGCGCCTCCAGCAGGATCCATCCCGCATACTCCATATCGACCAAGAGACCTACCAGGTCCCGGTAGGGATAATCGGGATCGTCGAGTTCGCGGACATGCACCGTATCCCCAAACCGATCCTTGACCAGATTGAAGTTGTGCTCCAGGCCCTGTCCTTCCAGGTCTTGCTGGTTGCAGTTCCAGCAGACCGTCACGTTGGGGTGGGTGGCCACGTCAAAAATGCGTTTCATCACCGGCAGTCGTTGTGTATGCCTGCCGTGCACTTCCACCCGTATCTGCTGACCGAAGTCGGCCGCATAGGCGCCCACTTCATTTAATGAATTGCCTATCTGTTCGATCGTTTGCTCTTCCGGGATACCGTCGGGCAGTGTATTGGGTTTGACCTTGACGCCCGACCCTCCGCAATCACCGGATAACCGCACATACGCTTTGGCGCCCTCGATATTCGCGCGCAACTCATCGGTATCCGGAGAATGGAATTCCCAATTGCATCCCATGCCGACCAATTCGACCGGCGAGGCGGCAAACCTTTCCTTTACTTCGGTGCGCTCTTCCGCCGTCAGATCGGTGCTTACCCCGTGAGCGTGTTCTACGCGCAGCTCGACACCCAGTACTCCGGTCGCTTCCAGATTCGCGATGAGGGTAGGCAGCTCCCAGTCGCGGCCCCACAGGTAGGTCACGAGACCGAACTTCATCCCCGCCCCCCTCACGGTGGTCGCAACCGCCTCCGGTTCGGCCCGGTCGGACGCACACCCCGAAGAAGCGCCGATGGCCGTGATGCCCGCTCCCAAGCCCAAAGTCCGATGGATAAAGCGTCGTCGGGAGATGGAGTCGCTTGAAATCTTCATGGTGACATGCTTTTGGTCGTCAAAATCAGCTGCATTGGTCCGTATTCAAGGTACGTAGAAGCGCGCAAATCCGGAGCGAATCGATGCTTTCCGGCCGCCGGGAGACAAGGTTTTGGCGCCGTCTCGGATCACTCCGGCGACACAGCGGTTCACGTTTGCGCGAACGAAGTGTTAAAAATCGCATTCTCTTGTAGCATCCTCGCAGGTGAGATGGCTGCGACGGCGATAGTAGTACCCTCAAACAACCTCTTCATTTCCGATCATGGCTGAAAGCAACTACGACGTACTTGTCGTCGGCACAGGACCCGGCGGCTACGAATGCGCCATACGGGCATCACAACTCGGGCTCAAGACCGCGGTTATCGAAAAGGATAAACTCGGCGGTGTTTGCCTCAATATCGGTTGCATCCCTACCAAATCGCTGCTCAAGAGTGCCGAGGTGCTCGAGCAATCCGCCCATCTGGAAGGGTACGGACTGGCGCTGGATGGAGCCGTGAAGGCCGATTTTCCGAAAGTCATCGACCGTAGCCGCGGTGTTGCCGACAAGATGAGCAAGGGCGTTCAGTTTCTGATGAAGAAGAACAAGATCGATGTCATTCAGGGACACGGCCGCCTTGCAGGCAACGGCAAGGTGAACATCACGCCGTCGACCACCATGGATGGCGACAAAGTCGGCAAAAAGCGTTCCGTTAGCGGCAAACACATTATCGTGGCCACCGGTGCGCGCGCACGTGAAATCCCCCCGCTCCCCATCGACCGGAAGAAGATCCTTACCTACAAGGAAGCGCTGCTGCAGCAAAAGCAGCCGAAGACGATGCTCATCGCCGGTGCCGGTGCCATCGGAGTGGAATTCGCCTATTTCTATCACAGCATGGGAACGGAGGTAACCCTGGTTGAGGTGATGGACAGAATCGTGCCGATAGAGGATGCCGAGAGTTCGAAAGCGTTGATTCGTGCCTACAAGAAGATGGGGATCAACGTCCACGTGAATGCCTCCGTAAAGGAGGTCGACACGAGTGGCAAACAGGTCAAGGTCACGATCGAAACCAAAAAAGGGGAGGAAAGCGTTTTGGTGGATCAGGTACTGTCAGCCGTCGGTGTCGTCGGAAATGTAGAAGATCTGGGTTTGGAAGAAGCCGGTATCGAGGTAGAGAAGGGCGCCATTAATGTAGACGAGTTCTATCGCACCAACGTGTCCGGTGTCTACGCGATCGGCGACGTCATCGGTGCACCGTGGCTCGCCCATGTAGCCAGTCACGAAGGTATAGTGTGCGTCGAGAAAATTGCAGGCAAGAATCCCGAGCCGATCGACTACAACAACATCCCCGGTTGCACCTATTGTCAACCCCAGATCGCCTCCGTGGGCTATACCGAAGAAAAGGCAAAAGAGTTGGGATACGACGTCAAGGTGGGCAAATTCCCGTTTCAAGCCTCCGGAAAAGCGGCTGCTATCGGCCAGACGGACGGCTTCGTCAAGATAATCTTCGACGAGCGATACGGCGAATTGCTGGGGTGTCATATCGTGGGATATGATGCGACGGAGTTGATCGCAGAAGTTGTCACGGCTCGGAAGCTCGAAACCACCGCACACGAGATCATGGAAGCCATGCATCCCCATCCGACACTTTCCGAGTCGGTAATGGAAGCGGCGCGTGCGGCCTATGGGCAGGCGATCAACATGTAAGCGTTCAGCAGCATGCTGCCTCCTACCACACCATCGGCACGTATCCTTTCTTGATGTGCTCCGAGACGATGGTGCCGACGGGCTGGACGTCCATCCCGAGTTTTTCCGTCCGGCGCGTAATCCCGTCACGATCTGCAATAAACCGGCAGGCAACGGGCACCCCTGACACCTTCCCGAAAAGCGCCACACGCTCCTGAAGATCCTGGTCTTCGAGAAACAGATGCTGCGCAGGTCCAAAAATGATCAACTTCACGTCGGTCATCCATTCCTGGGCGACGGCGTTGACGGCGTACATCATGCCCGTTCTCGCCTTTTCGGCATCCGAGGTGCTAATGATTACCAGTACTTTGTCGGACATTGGCTGCTCTTCCTGATTTTCGGGAATCTCGATGTGGAACACCTCTTCAAGGTCCCCGGAGACCGGACTGCCGTTCGGATTGGTCGGCATAAGAGGGGCCATGTAGTCCCACCACCGGCGACAGACGTCCGTTTCCGCTACCGCCTTCCACCGTTCCAGGTCTTCGATTTCAGCATAGGCAAAAAGATCCGACCGCTCACGATCCAGGAAGATCGAATACGTCTTCACACCGTGATCGAGAAGTGTTTGCTCCAGTTCTTCCCAGATCGGTTGGTGGCGGTCGATGTAGGCATCCTCTTTGCCCGGATCGACCCGCATGCGAAAGGCGATTCTCATATGGCAGCGGTTCTTTACGATAATCGGAACGGTTGACGCCGCCCCTGGTGGTTGCTGATGACGGGTTTATGGTTATGCCTGTAGACCGTCCAGCCCGGCATCGATTACGGTCCGATCGCGCACCACGTCTTCCCAGGTGACGACCCCTTCGCTGCCGGCCGCCATGCGACCCATAATGCTAACGAGATTGCTGCGCACGCTTGGTTCTACAGTGGGGTTCTCGGCATCTCCGCTCGTGACTGCTTCGTGAAAGGCGGCAATGTTTGTCCGGCATCCTTCCGTAAATATCGGTCCGGTGTCACCGTCATGCGCTCGTGCGCCCCGGAGCTTGACCGGTCCTCCGTAGGTCAACACTACCTCTCCCTGCGTGCAGAAAAATCTGTTCCAGATGCTTTCGGGTTGCGTACCGTGACCGTCGAATTGTCTGGCAGTGAAGGTGATCCCCACGTCGTCTGGGTACTCATACAAGAGCGTATAGTAATCGGACGTGTTGCCGACGTTGGTCCGCACCTTTCGGCCTCGCGTGCCCACCACACGCAGCGGCGGCCTCGCCATGATCCAGTTCATGACGTCGAGCGTGTGGATGTGTTGCTCGACGATAATGTCTCCTGACAGCGCCTGATCGAAGACCCAATTTCTCAACCGGTTTTCGAGCGCCGTTTTGTCGGGATCGGTCAGATCTCGCAGGGTCCCCAGGTGACAGGTGGATTCACCGAAAACGATGTCGCCCATGGCGCCCGCGTCCAGATGCTCCACAACCGCGCGATAATCGGCATCTACCCTGGTCTGAAAATCGACGAGATAGGTGAGGCCTTGCTCACGTGCAAGCGCCCCGCTCCGTGAAATGCTGTTGCAGCCCGGCACGTCCACGGCCACGGGTTTGGCCAGAAAAACGTGCTTTCCGGCTTCCACGGCGGCCCGCGCCTGTTCCGGATGGAAAATCGGCGGTGACATGACGGCGACCGCGTCGATATCCGCGATTTCCAGCAGCTCACGGTATGCCGAAAGCGTCGTGAACCGGCGGTTATCGGGCACTCCCAGCGTTTCGCCGCAGGCATCCACACGGTCCCGGAAATAGTCGGCGAGCGCCACTATTTCGTAGCCGCCGTGCTCCTGAAAGAGCTTCCCGATCCAGGTGCCTCTGCTGCCTGAACCGATAATACCCAACCTGATTTTGTCGTTCGGTGGGCCGTCCTGACGGCGAGCGCCAAAAGAAACGGCAAGCGGGGCGGCTGTTACACCCGCAAGGAAATCCCTCCTGCTCAGGTGATGCGTGTCAGACGTCATGGCAAATACCGGTATAGTCTGGAGTAGCAACGCGATCGATCTGCCGCTGAACGGTACCAACGGCGGCTACAGCATACACAGCCGGGCGCGTGTTGTCCAGTTTTATCGCGAATCCCGCCGGCTGACACGTACGACCGAGATCAAGCCTGTTCGTATTCGAACAGCAGCTCGTCAGACAGTTCCGCGGCCCGGGTTTTGATATTCTCGACCTCGGAATCGGAAAGTGGTGTAAAGTCGAGCGCGAGGTCGAGCGCCATGGCGAAAAGGTCCTCATTTCCGGGTGGCATAGCGGCGGTAACCGGATGAGAGAGGGTAAAGCGAAGCCCGCGTATCGCTTCCTCCTCCGTCGTGGCCGCTTTGTACCAGGCTTTCTCCACTCGCTCCTCTCCTTCCCGGTATCTGCGAATAGCCATCGCTTTGAGGGCAAGAATGCCCATCTCGTTTTCTTTCGCCCGTTCCAGAACCTGAGGACCGAAATTGCCTGCATGCCATGAGGCGAAACTGATCGGAAACATAATCGTGTCGAAATCGAAGCCGTCCATCAGTGCCATTGCGGCTTCGACGGAGTGGGCAGAAAAGCCGAGGAAACGCACTTTGCCTGCATCCCTTGCTTCAAGGAACGCTTCCATCGCCCCTCCGGGACCCAAAATGGTCTCGACATCCTCCAGTTCAGTTACGGCGTGATGCTGATAGAGATCGAAATGATCCGTTCTCAGCCGCTCGAGCGATCGGTTGAGCTCAAATGCCGCCTCCTCTTTGGTACGCTTGTTGGTTTTACACGACAGAAACACATCGTCGCGGTACGGTTCGAGCGCCGGACCCATCTTGATCTCGGCATCACCGTATGCGGGTGCCACGTCGAAATAATTGCAGCCGTACTCAAGGGCATTTGCGATTCGATTCCTGGCCTGCTCCGGCGTTGCGTCCCGGACGACGATGCCGCCGAATCCAAGCATCGAGAGCATCTCACCTGTTTTTCCCAGTGCCCGCTTCTCCAGCAATCCTTTTCTGATCTTTCGGTCGATGTCGGACAAGCCTGCAGGGAACAGGGAAATGAGCGGCACGGCGGCCGTACGTCTTAAGAAATCGCGTCTTTTCATGACTGGTCGGTTGTCGGTTTACGGGCAGAGATCTGTTTGCGAGGCGCATGCGCGCCGTCATCCGGCCGATTCGATTCGCCGGTCTGGACTGAGTGTTCGAAATATGCGAGGTCACCCGGTCAGTGCATCCGACCGGTAGCACCGGCAAATACGAAACCGCTTCCCGCCGATTTAGCCGGCGGGACAAAACCGATTCTTTCACTCTCACCGCAGATGCGGCGGAGGAAAGAATGTATATTAAGAACAGCTTGCAGGAAACGTGCCGTGAGGCGGCTATCTCCGCGGACGCGCTTCCGATACGTTCAGCGTACGCCCGCCCATCTCGGTTCGGTCCAGACTCTCGATGGCGGCATCTGCGCCGTCCTCCATCTCTACAAATCCGAATCCTCTCGGTCTTCCCGAATCCCTGTCGGTGATAAGGCTGACCGACTTCACGTCACCAAATTCGGCGAACAACTCCGTCACTTCTTCCTCAGTTGCACTGAAAGGAAGATTACCTACGTAGATCTTTTTGGGCATCTGTTGATTTCTTCGCCTGCCTTGCGGCAGACACTGTCTTGTGGAGCCGGCATTAGCCGGCGGATTAAAGGAATGCCGCGGTTCCTACGAAATGACACTGCCGGATCGAACACTTTCCCGTCTGCCGTTGCCGGCAGTGCCTGGAATGTGAAGAGACCAACAATCTACGTTCTCGTCTAACCAAGGCACTAAAACGTAGTACTATGTTTTCGAAACGTCAAGCGTTTTCCAAATTGCGTTGTGCACTATCCGTTTGCGCACCGGCAGGCGATTCTTTTTTTGCACCGGTTTATACCACCAAAGCCGCTTCAGGAGGGATACCCTACGGACTGCGCGAGCACGATGCGCTGGTTGTCCGCCAGGCCCATCTTCTGCGCCAGTGCCGGTTTATCCAAATTGCCGCGAACGACCGTGGCCAATCCCTCAGAAGTACAATATAGATAAACGTTTTGAGCGATGAAGCCTGTGTCGGCCGCTGACAGGTACTCCCATTCGTCCCTGTCGAGTTCGCCCATCCGGTTCGTATCCGCTACATAGACCAAATTGACCGGCACGTCGGCGACCCATTCCTGGTTGCCGCTTGCCGCCCGGAGATCGGCCTCGCGCACGCCTTCAAGGGTGTGTGAATCCGGACGATACAGATACAGGCCGTCTTCCAGCGAGACGTACACATCGATCTCCTGGCAATTCTTGGCGGAAGGCGCCGTGCGTTTGGATAGCTGCGGGCGGCTTATACCGAATGCAGCCCAGATTACTTCGGAGAGAACCTGCAGTGGGAGTTTGTCCGGTTTGATTTCACGGACCGTTTCCCGCGTTGCGAGTACGTCGATTACCGGTTTGCCGCCACTACGTCGAGGTTTCGGCAGTTGAATATCAGTCATATGGGCTTTTTTAAATCGGTTATTTCTCTGGTTGCAGAAGCTCTTTTTGATCGAGGTATGACCGAACGTAACAAACGTATTTGACAATGCCGATGGATTAAGTGAAGTTCTAGCAGGATCAACCCATATACAAGCGTCGCCCGGTGAAACATCTTCGGCATCTGTCGTCCTGAGCTCTGCGAAGCGTCCCGGGAGTCAAGAAACCAAACGAGGTTGCATAGAATGATACTTGGAGACATCATCCGACTGGAATTCCCGACACTCAAGCCGGATGCCGATGAGGCGGCTTTCGTCCAGACCGCCTGCGGACCGGTGAAAAGTGCGTTCGACGAGCATGTCGAAGGTGCAGAGTTTCAGTTGTTCAAGGCCGACCGCGGCGATCGGGAGGGGGATTACCTGATGGTCTGGTCGCGAACGACCCGGCATCCGGGTGACGCGGCGCTGCATCCCGTCTCCCAGGCGGCCTTTTCCGCGTCGGCGCAGTCGGCTGCCGCCGACGCGCTGGTCGCACTCAAGCCGTTCATCGGGGATGAAAAGGACACTTCGGATTTTGCACTCATCGGATCCGATCAGTTCGACAGCCTGTATTCCGTCGACATTCTCGGGCTGCACTTCCTCAAGGTATTACACGAACGATCGGTTGAGTTCGAGGAACTGGTGCGCGAACGGCTGAATCCGACATTTAAGGACCGCATGCCCGGTATGCCACTGCTGTACTACCGGGGCATCTCGGGCCGCCGTGTCAACAGCTACCTGCTGGTTTTCGCAATCGAGACGAAAGCGACACGAGAGGCCTACTTCCCTACCGATCAGCCCGAAACCAAGTCCCTATACAAAGCCTTCGAGCCGTTGAAGGACCTGGGCAAGGAACTGGTTTCCCATTTCGAAGACGGTACATGGCTCGATCCCTCGTCCGGGGGCGCAGCATCGTACTTCGAGAGCCTGGAGTGGACCGATTTCGTCCAAGTGGGGGCCTAGGAGGCTGTAGGACTTGCGGCGGAAGTTCTTTATTTACTACAACTCTGTCACGACGCCAATCGCACTTAAAGCCAATAAAAACAAAGGGGATATTTTTCAAGTCCGACAAACAGCTAGAGCCTGTCTTGTCATGCAGGATGCGGCAAGGTCGGGCTATTCGGCCCTTGCCTCCGACTTACCCTCGATCCGGTTGTTGTAGAAGCGCTGCGTGGGATAGGCGAAATCGATGTCTTCTCTTTTCGAAAATTCATCGAGGATTTCCTCCCACATCGTCTGTTCAATCGTCCTGCGGCTGCGGGGATTGCAGAGGTAGCGCAGGGTCAACATCACGCCGGAGTCTTTGACGGACGTGTAGACGATCGGCGTCAGGTTGCCGTAGAAAATCATAAAGCGCTCGGCCGCCTTCCTAACCTCCTCGCGTGCACCGCTGCTCAGGTGTTCGGCGTGGCGGTTCACCGTATCGGTCAGAATCTCCTTGGCCGCCCGCCAGTTGCTCTCGAACGTGACGAGCACCCCGATCTCGTTCCAAATGAATTGAAAGCCACTCGTATAGTTCGCCAGAACGCCGAGAAAAATCCTCCCGTTCGGAATGTGAATCATCCGACCGGTACTCTGATCCGCATCGACCCAGTTGCCGATCTCCATCAGCGAAAACATAAAGATCCGCTGGTCGATTACGTCTCCCCTGAACGAGTCAACTTGGACGCGATCCCCTACCGTAAACGGCTTTCGCCAGATAATGAAAGCCCAACCCGCGAGGTTCACCAGCGGATCCCTCAGCGCGATGGCCAGTCCGGCTGAAAGCAGTCCGAGGTAGGTTGACAAAGACCGGAAGCCCGTGAACCAGATGCTCCCAACAATAATAAGACCGATGCCAAAAGCCGTGTACGAGGTGGATTTTCTCCACCGATAGCGAATCGTCACGTCTTCCTGCCTTCTGTAGACCAATGCCAACACGATCCGCCTGACCACCAGAAGAGCGAGGATGGCAACGATTGACGACAGTATCCGCACCTGCATCGAGGCGTCCAATCCAAGCGTAGATCCAAGCCATTCGCTTATCGTCGACATAATTCAGACACATGCATTAAAAGATTCATCCAACCGCACTCCGCACGACCCTGATCTTTTTTAAACGCCCAACGATCGCAAAGTGCCTCAATTGTTTCCCGACCGGGGAGGTTCGGGGAGGTTCGGCGCCACGCGCCTCACTCGCGATATTCAGGGGCCGGCGCCACGCGCCTCGCTCGCGGCATCCGGAAGAGCGGGCGGTTGCACTCCCGCACACGTAAACACATTGGTGCACGGAACAAGAGCGGGTAGATCTCAAAGCGAAGTCGTACGTGAATTTATCGTGAAGGCCTCGGCTTATCAGAAACTGACCGACCAGTCGGTCATAATTACACAGGTAATCTGAAAAGCCATGTCCCCCAGACGTGTAGACAAGGAAAAGAAGAAGCGCCGGATCGCCGAGGCGGCGGTTCGGATATTCAGCAAAAAGGGGTACGACGATACCACGATTAGTGAGATCGCCACCGACGCGGACGTCGGAAAGGGCACGGTCTACGAATACTTCCGGAGCAAGGACGAGGTATTCGGATATGCGATCGAGCTATTCATGCTGGATATGTCCGACAGGTTATGGGAGGAAATGCACGACAAGGACGATCCCCTGGCCCGGCTCGAGGCACTGATCGATGCCTCGTTCGGCATGATCCGGGAGGCGGGAGACCGTGTCCATTTTCTTTTCCAGATATGGGCCGCAAGTCTTCGAAAAGGGAGCGAGCATATGGACCTTCGGGAGATCTACCTGACCTACCGTGATACCATCAGCGCCGTACTGGCCGACGGCATGGAAACGGGTCGCTTCCGGCAGCATGATCCGAACCTCGTTGCATCGATCCTGATTGCTGCACTCGACGGCCTTGCGCTGCAATGGGCGTCCGATCCGGAAGCCATTCCACCTGACCGGACGGCGATGTCATTGCGTGCGCTGGTACGACATGCGCTGGTCGAACAAAAACCCCCACCCGATTGACCTCACCCTGAATGATGATGGACACATCCGGGTCCGACAAAAGCGGCAAAACGGCGAGACACCGATTTTTCGATTTTCTCGCGATGATGGCCGACCGATATCCATGGTGGGTACTGATCGCCGCCGTTGTCTTGACAATGGTCGCCACCGGATTGGCCGGCCGCCTGGAGCTGCAAATGCAGTTTAAAAACCTGATGCCCCAGGATCACCCGACGGTTCGGGAATTCGATGACATTATCGAGCATTTTAGCACCGCCTCGAACATCATCGTAGCGGCGACGGGCGAAGAGACCGAACTCAAGGCTTTTGCGGATGACCTGGCACCGAAACTTCGCTCGATGCCGGAATTTATCCGTCGCGTCGATTACAAACTTGAAAGGGCGTTTTTCGAAGAGCATGGATTCATGCTGGTTGAGCAGCGTGATCTGAGAAACAGCGAGAACCAGTACGAGGACCTTGGTCTGCTGCCCTTCCTGACCGGCTTGAACGACGCGTTTGAAACGACCTATGTAGCCGATGGCGAGAGCATCTCCAATAAAGAAAAGGAGGATGAGGCGGTCCGCGCGCTGGACGGCATCCAGTTTTTGCTCCGATCGATGCACGGTGTGATCGAGGGCACGGCCGCGGTCGATTCGACGGGCATCCAGGCGATCGACCGGTTGCTTTTCGGCGATCCGTATTTCATTTCTCAGGATAAGGACATGCTGGTGCTCTTTGCGCAGCCCACGTTCTCCGTCAACGAGCTCGACAAAACCATTGAAGCCGTCAACACCGTCGATTCGCTGATTGCTTCTGTTCAGTCGAAATATCCGAGCGTCGACGGGGGAACGACCGGCATGATGGCGCTGGCACGAGACGAAACGGTAGCGGCGACGGAAGACATGTATTGGACGTCGATTATCGCATTCATTCTGATCATCATACTCTTCGTGTTTTCGTTTCGTATGTGGGCCGCACCGCTCCTGGCCGGTATCAGTCTGATCGTCGGTGTGTCGTGGGCGTCCGGATTCGTTGCCGCTACGATCGGAAGTCTCAACATCATGACCTCGATGTTCGCCGTGATCCTGATCGGTCTGGGCATCGATTTCAATATTCACATTATCTCGACCTACACCGAGTTTCGTGCACGCGGTGAACCTATCGGCGAAGCGATGCGGCTGGCACTGGAGAAGTCCGGCAACGGCATTGTCGTGGGCGCGCTGACCACGGCCGCCGCTTTTCTTACAATGACCGTTTCGGAAAATGCCGGTATGAAGGAATTCGGTTTCGTATCCGGATCCGGTCTGCTTTTTTGCCTTCTTGCCGCACTGTTCGTGCTTCCCTCCCTGTTGGCCGTACGGGATCGGTTGATGATGCGGTTCCGTGGCGAGCATTACAAGGTACGCTCGACTTCGTTTGCCGCACTGGGAAGGCTCGGCACCGCCATTTCCCGCTATCGATATCCCGCCATCGGAATGACGCTCGTCGTCACCGCACTGCTTCTATGGTCCGGACTCCAGATCCGATTCGACTACAACTACCTGAATATGGAGCCCAAGGGACTGAAGTCGGTCGCCCTGCAGGACAGCATGATCGCGGAATTCGACGTGACGCCGGACATGGTGCTGGTAACGACGCTGACGGTGGACGAATCACGCGACATCGCCGAAGAGGCGCGCGCACTCCGTTCGGTCGGCTTGGTGACCAGTATATCGGACTACGTTCCCTCGGATGAGGAGCAGGCCCAGCGCCGTCCGTACCTCGAGCGCTACCGGTCCGACCTGCAAAGCGGTACCGCAACCATTCTTCGGATCGGCGACCTGGAGCCGTTTATCCGGCAACTCTACCGGCTGGAAGACAACATCATTGAACTCGGTCAGTTGGCCTATGTCGGCGGCCAGGACAGGGTCGATCAAAAGACACAGCAGATTGTCGGCGACATGAGCGCCGATCCGGAAGACCGCCAATCGCTCGTAGCCATGGTGGTCGACGCCCTGGAGCGAACGCCTGAAGTCGCGGTAAACCGCTTGCAGGCGTTTCAACAGGTATACGAACCGTATCTGCGCCGCACGGCAATCGGTATGACCAATACCGCGCCGATCGTAGTTGACGCATTGCCCGCGTCCATTCTCGGGCAATTTGCCGGTCACGACGGATCGCGCTATCTGGTTTCAATTTACCCGAAAGAGCAGGTTTGGGACATGGTCTTTCTGGGCCGTTTCACGGAGCAAATGTTCCGGCTCGATCCTCGAACAACCGGTCTACCGCCGATCTTCTACGTGCTGATCGACTACATAAGCCGGGACGGCAAAATTGCCGCCACGCTGACGCTGATCGTCGTCTTTTTCTTGCTATGGTTCGATTTCAGGAGGCTTCGGTTTGCCCTGCTCGCCATGATTCCGCTCATCGGAGGCGCCATCTGGATGGTCGGGCTGATGCACCTGTTCGGCATGAAGCTGAACGTGGTGAACGTAATCGGTATTCCGCTGATTCTGGGAATCGGCATAGACGACGGCGTTCATATCATGCACCGGTTCAAGACCGAAGGAGCGAAAAATCTCGATGTCGTTTTCTCCAGCACGGGGAAGGCCGTCGTGCTGACTTCGCTGACCACAATGCTCGCATTCGGCTCGCTCGGATTTGCCGTCTATCGCGGTCTGGCGAGTCTCGGCATTACCCTCCTCATCGGCGTCGGCACTGCACTGCTCACTTCGCTCCTGGTCCTCCCTGCCCTGCTTCCCAAGGCACCGGCCGAAGACCCGCCGGACGCGCCTTCCGAATCGACAAACGACGAATAAATCATGGATGTCATGTTGCGCTATTACCCGTTGTTCCTTCTGCTGTGGACCGGTCTTACAACCGAGACTGCCGCCCAGTCCTCACCCGACGTCATGGAGATCGTCCGTGCCGTCGACGCAAACGAAAAGATCAGCTCGAGTCGCAGCAGCGGTCGGCAGGTGATTACGACGTCGTCCGGGAACGAACGGACCCTCGAGATGACGATGTACGGCAAGGACCTGAACGACAAACAACTGACGGTCTACGAGGCGCCCGCCAGGGTGCGTGGCGACAAGATTCTGATGCTCAATGACGGTGACGACATCTGGTTCTACACGCCCAAAACGGACCGCGTCCGACATCTCGCCAGTCATGCCAAGCGACAGAAGGTCCAGGGAAGTGATTTCTCCTATGAAGATCTGTCATCCGGCAACTGGGAATCGGACTATACGCACGAACTCGCGGGAGAGGAGGAATACAATGACACCGCATGTTGGCGTCTAACGTCCGTACCGACCGAGTCCGGGCCCTCCTATGCAAAGTTGGAATCCTGGATCGACAAGGCGAGAAATGTGCCGCTGCGCGTGGACTATTACGACGAAGACGGTCCGCTGAAACGTCTCATCCTGTCCGACATCCGCGAGATTTCGGGGTATCAGGTCCCGTTCAGGATGGAAATGACCAATCTGCGGGACGGCGGAAAAACGGTGATTGCATTGGACGAGATGGAGGTGGATATCGACCTCCCGGACAACATGTTTTCGACCAACTATCTGAAGAGGCGTTGAGATCATGGAAGAAAACCATCAAAAGTTGCGCCAAATGGCTTGGATTGTTCAGCCATTTGGCCGAATTCTGTTTGGATTCGTTTTGATGATGACTCCTGGTCTCTTGCAGGACGTACGTGCTCAGGATCTTTCCCTGGGTGGATATTTCGAGCATCAATTCTATCCCCAGTACTTGGGTGGTGAAATCGCGTTGCTCGATTACAACAAATTGCGCGTCGACCTCTTTGCGGATGCGGCCGAGAATCTCGCCTTTAACGCGGACATCGTTTTCCAATCATATCATGGGACAACCGAGTTGAACGCTTTCGATTTTTTTCCCGAGTCGGTCGTGACGGAGTACGCTGCCTTCATCGGTAAGCCGGCAGGTGCCATTCGTGAACAGTTTGCATTGCCCCTGGAGAATGAGATCTTCATCGACAACGCCCATCTGACGTACTACGGACCGGGATTCAATGCCAGAGTCGGCAAGCAACAATTGCCTTGGGGAAGCGGGTATGCCTGGAATCCCACCGACATTTTTCATGACAAGAATCTCCTCGATCCCACATACGAAAAACGTGGGGTGAACGCACTTAAACTTGAAGTGCCGCTCGGTAGCATGGGGATGGCCACGGCCGTGTTCTCACCCGGCGAATCGTGGTCCGCCTCCACAAAAGCAATCCGCGTGTCCCAATACATCGGCGGATTCGAAGTGGCGGCCGCCGGTGCCTGGCTGGAGCAGGGCGACACCGATTATTACACATTCGTAGAGCGCAGGGAGCGACGCATACTGGCGGGTGGCGATTTCTCGGGTGAAATCGCCGGCGTCGGCATCTGGTTCGAAGGTGCCTACAACCGGCATAAAAAGACGGCAGACTACGAGGAACTGTTGCTGGGATTTGACTACACCACGCGGGGCGGTCTGTATCTCATGACGGAACTGTTCCGTAACGGTGACGGGAATACCGACCGCGAGAACTATGACATGAACGACTGGATGCGGTTGATATCCTCGGACGGGGAAAATCTCGGGCGCAACTATGTGCTCGCAGGTGCGACCTATCCGCTCACCGAACAGCTATCTTGGTCAAACTTTGCGCTCTTGAATGCCGACGACATGAGCGCGATTC
>CAZIIP010000044.1:4588-15134 GCA_964539455.1 uncultured Rhodothermales bacterium | reverse complement strand
GGCGCCGGAAAATCGACGCTGCTCAGGATTATCGCAGGGCTCGAGCATGCGGACTGCGGTTCGGTTGCGATCGGCGGCACCAACGTAGACCGGCTGGAGGCCAGAAGCCGTCCGACCGCGATGGTCTTTCAGAACTATGCGCTTTTTCCGCACATGACTGTCGGACAGAATGTCGGTTACGGTCTGAAGGTGCGCGGTTTGCCTGGATCGGCACGCAGAAAGAAGGTCGCGGAAGCACTCGCCCGCGTCGACCTCGAGGGTTTTGAGGATCGTCCGGTCGTGCTCCTCTCCGGTGGACAGCAGCAGCGCGTAGCACTTGCGCGGGCTCTGGCCGTCGCCCCTCGGGTGTTACTCTTTGACGAACCGCTTTCCAACCTCGATGTCACGCTGCGAGAACAAACACGCCGCGAGCTCAAGCTGCTGCAAACCGATCTGCAAATCACGAGCATCTATGTGACGCACGACCAGCAGGAGGCGCTGGCATTATCGGATCGTATTGCGGTCATGCGCGCAGGCAGCCTGATCCAGGTCGACCGTCCCGAACACCTGTTCGACCGTCCGAAAACGGCATTCGTCGCGCGATTCCTCGGGATCAATGTCATCGACGTGCCGGAATTCGCGCGCGCCATGTCCCCTGCCCCAGCAAGCTACGACGTGAAGGCCATTGCGATTCGACCAGACCACCTGGTTCCCTGCTCATCCGACGCTCCCGGCGCCATTCCGGCACGAATCAGATCCCGTCAGTTTTTGGGTATCCATGTCGAATGGCTCGTGGAAACTGATGTGGGTGATCTACGGATGTGGCTGGCAGCCGAAAACGTGCCCGAGGAAGCATTATACGTACGAGCGATAAAGTCACGTCCGCTCACTTCCTGATCGGCCGGGTTGCATCCTTCCCGACTGTCAACCGTATGCTATTCACTCAAACCATCGGACCAGAAGCCAAACAAACATCATGTCTGCGGAGAATCGATCGGCCTTCGAGGAAGTCAAGGTTGCCAGCAACCAGCTTGTGGAGCGTGTACAGGAAATCATTCGTGAAGGTGAGGCACGCCGGGTGATCCTCAAGAAGGGCGAACATGTCTATTTTGAGATTCCACTGACATACGGCATTGGAGGAGCGATGGCCGCTATCTGGCTCGCACCGACGCTTGCGGCTGTTGGAGCAGTCGCGGCATTGGTCACCGAGGTCGACCTGGTGATTGAGAGGAGGGATCCCGAAGCGATGGAAGAGAATGTGGAAGTGATCGAAGACGACACAGACTCGGACGGTTGAACGTAAACGTCTAATAGTTATAACTTTCGCATAGGGTCTTCTGCATGTTCCATGCGCGGTCTCGTACCGATGTGCTCGTTACCTTTGGTCCATAGTAGATCAATGCACGGTCGTACATGCGAATGGTCCGTTATTCCGACGTCGAGGCTGCCGTTGCGCGTCAGAATGGGCGTGTAAACAGAACACCGGTACTCACCTCAAGGCAACTCGATTCACGTACGGGTGCCGGGGTATTTCTCAAATGCGAGAATTTCCAGCGCACCGGATCGTTCAAGTTTCGAGGCGCACTTAACGCATTGCTCTGTCTCCCGGAAAAGCAACGGAGATTGGGTGTACTATCGTATTCATCAGGGAATCACGCGCAGGCGCTGGCGCTGGCAGGCAAGTTGCTTGATGTGGCGGTAACGATTGTGATGCCCTGCGATGCGCCGGCGGTGAAACGGGCAGCCACCGAGGACTACGGTGGCTCCATCCTGCTTTACGACCGCGAAGAAACCACCCGGGAAGCCTATGCGGCTGAGATCGCAAAGCAGACCGGAGCGGCGATCATACCCCCGTATGATCATCCCGACGTAATCGCCGGTCAGGGGACGTCCGCAAGTGAGTTGTTCGACGAGGTGGGCGATCTGGACATGCTGCTGGTCTGTTGTGGCGGGGGAGGTCTGCTTTCCGGATCGGCCGTCGCGGCCTCCGAACGCGCACCCGGCTGCCATGTAATCGGCGTTGAGCCGGACGCGGCCGACGATGCCTGTCGGTCGTTCAAAACAGGCACCTTGCATCATGTCGATAATCCGGATACCATCGCCGACGGCGCCCGAACACCTTCGCTCGGTCGACATACATTCCCGATTGTTCGCCGGCTGGTGCACGAGATGATATCGGTACCGGACGAATCCCTCGTCCGGACCATGTACTTTTTCTGGGAACGATTAAAACTCGTGGCCGAGCCGACCGGTGTGCTGGCGGCTGCAGGTTTGCTCGACGGCGGACTGGAGGTGAAAGATCGTAAGATCGGCGTCATTGTCAGCGGCGGCAACGTGGACATCCGGCAAGCATGCCGGCTGTTTAGCGCGCATCTCGGCAGCCGGAAGTGAACGTAGATCCGTACAATGAATCCCGCGAGCGGATGTAGAAGCGCACGGCGAGCACGAGCAGCACTGGAAAAAGCGGCACCGGAAGGGATTGCGGCAACAGAAACCACGCGCCCAACATGCAGGCCGCCACTATGGCGTAGATACTGCCGTACCAGCGGCCGAGCCGGCGGGGGCGTGTCGCGAGCATCATGGGCACCGCCAGTAGATGTGTCGGCCACGCCCATAGCAAATTCAGATTCGGCTTGAGCACACTGTGTGAGGAAGCGAGCCATAACACCAGAATGACACTTCCGGCGAATCCGACGATCAATACCAGCAGCGCATCGATCCAGCGAAGCCAACGGGGACTCCGCTTGTTGCGCCGGATCCACGATGCGGTAAGCATCAACAAGGCAAACATCCAGAGCACGAAAATCGGCCTGAAAAACAGGATCCGTCGTGTTTCCTCTTCCGGGTACCACAGTACCGTGTCCTGGCGGGCGACCAGTTCGCCGGCTGGATCGGCTGCGGGAGCGACGTCAAGTGCCGCCGACAGTTCGACCGGCAAAAAAAGCCGTTCGCGTCCGGTGGCGACCCGATCGGTCGGTAATCCGAACAAAAAATCGATGCCCAGACTGGTCCACGGCCTGTCTTCCGTCGCTTGCAGCGCCAGCGACCTGAACGTATCGTCCGCCCGCAATTGATTCCCGAGCGTTCCCCGACGATCCAGCGCCCGCTCGAGGGCATTCCGTGGCCGGGTCGCACAGTTGTCGAAGAAGAAATCGTACCGGTATGCCCGGTTCTCCGGCCGATAGTTGATCTGCAAACCATCGAAAAGGTGCTGGGCTTCCTCGCGCGACATCCGGAGTTCCTGCACAATCAGGGAGCGCTCCAGGTATCTATATACACGGAGCGTACGATCGAAGGAATCGATCGAGAGCAGATAATCCAGCCGGCCCATGATAAAGCGCGTGTAGAAATTGGGCTGGTTGAAATCGAATGTCCCGAAATTATAGGTCCGGTCGATATCGGTGGCGGGGTCAACAATCCGTATCGCCGTGTGTCCCCACGAAGAATACAGATCCTGCCCCGGCAGCATCGTAAGCACCGAGACGCGTGCGCTGTCCGAGAGCGCCTGGCTACAAAGCCGTTCGTCGCCGCCGATAAAAACAAGCGTTACCAGCAACCATCCCGGACCCAATAGAACTCTGTGGAATTTCCTGATAAAACGGTTCCGATCCGCCCACGGGGCAACCGGGATTCCTATCTTACTCGGTCTGTATGCGACTGGCCCCAAACGTAACCTCTGCCGATAATCAACTTATGCCAAATAAGCACATTCTCATCATTCTTGATGGATACGGCATAGCCGAAGATACATCTGTCAGTGCAATCGACCATGCACGGAAGCCGTTTCTCGACGAGTTGTTCGCGTCCTATCCCCATTCGACGCTGGAAGCATCCGCCGGGGCGGTCGGTTTGCCGGAGGGGCAAATGGGCAATTCCGAGGTCGGACACATGAACCTCGGCGCCGGCAGAATCGTGTATCAGGACATTACGAGGATCGACCTTGCGATCGAAGACGGGTCGTTTTTTGAAAACGAAACGCTGAAACGTGCTGCCGGGCATGTCAAGAGTACCGGCGGCAATCTCCACTTGCTCGGGCTATTCTCGGACGGAGGTGTCCATTCGTCCGAGCATCACCTGTACGCGCTTCTCGAGCTTGCAAAGCGCGCAGGTCTGACCCATGAGCAGGTATGTGTCCACGCGTTTACCGACGGCCGCGACACGGATCCGCAGGGTGGTGTGGGGTATGTCGAGGAGTTTCAGGAAAAGGCGAAAGCGATTGGCGTCGGACGCATTGTTTCCATCGTCGGGCGCTATTACGCCATGGATCGCGACCATCGGTGGCACCGCACGAAAAGAGCGTACGACCTGCTGGTCGACGGAGACGGAGCCACGTTCGAAAACCCCGTCAATGCGCTTGAGGCCAGCTATCTTGCCGGTGTGACGGACGAGTTTATCGAGCCGGTCAGGATCATGCGGGTGGGTTCCAAGCCCGATGATGGACGCATAGCCGACGGGGACGCCATCATCTTCTTCAATTTCCGGGCCGATCGTGCACGGCAACTTACGAGAGCGTTCACGGAATCCGGATTCGACGGCTTTGATCGAAAGCCGCCGAACGATCTTTATTACGCGACTTTTACGCCGTATCACGAAGCATTTGACCTGCCGATCGCGTTTCCAAAGATCAATCTGGAAGAGACGTTGGGCGAGGTGGTATGCGCGAACGGTTTGAAGCAACTACGTGCTGCGGAGACGGAAAAGTACCCGCACGTCACTTTCTTCTTTTCCGGAGGAAGAGAAACGCCTTTTGAGGACGAAGACAGGATTCTGATCCCCTCGCCAAAGGTCGCGACCTACGACATGCAGCCGGAAATGAGTGCCTATCCACTTGCGGAAGCAGTGGCCGAGGCGCTCAAGGAGGAAACATACGACCTGGTGATTTTGAACTTCGCCAATCCCGATATGGTGGGGCATACCGGCGTGTGGGAGGCGGCGGTCAAAGCCGTGGAAGCGGTGGACACTTGTACGAAAACGGTCGTGGAGGCCGCGCGTGACCACGGTTATACGGTGGAGATCATTGCAGACCACGGCAACTCGGACAAACTCAAAAATCCGGACGGATCGCCGCACACTGCTCACACGACGGCCCTCGTCCCACACCTTATCATCAGGAACGGATTCGACGGACCTATCGAGCACGGCAAGCTGGGAGACATTGCACCGACTATCCTTACGCTTATGGGAATCGACATTCCCGAAGAAATGACCGGCGAGGTGCTGATCGATCTATAAATCAAACCGGATCCTGGCTTCGTTCACCACCCTGTCCGCTTCTTCCGCATCCAATCCCGTAAGCAGCAGCCCGTGTTTCTCGATGTAGGTGACCGCGCGGCGCACATTCCTGCGTGCATCTCCGTCATTGAGATTGAGTGCTATGAACTGGGTGCACGCTTGTAGATTGTGCATGACGGCCTGGCGTTCCGCCAACAAAGCAGCTTCCTCGGCAATAGAGGCAGAAGCATCCGCTTCCAGAGCCGCCCTCTCGTTGTTCAACGCAAGCTGGTCCATGTCTACCGCGGCCGTCTCCTTATCCGCTGAAAGCTCCTCATCTACCTGCATACTGCCTTCGAAGGTTATGATTTCGTCATCGATGGCATTCAGACGCACCTCGTAATAACGAATCCGCGCCCTTGCATATCGGTCCTCCCCATCCTTCCATTGGTCGGCACCCGGCAATGGAATTGCGATCGTGGTATCGATACTGCCACGAAACGCACCCGCCAACTGATCCCTAAGAGAGATTTCCCTGTCGAGTTCCTCGCGCGCCACCTGTATCCGATCCGCCTCCTCCTGCAACTCCTTTATCATCTCACGGTATTCCGCAACCCGGCCCCGTAAATCCCCCGCGTCATCTCGCAACCGATCGGCTTCCTTCCGAAACCGATCCGCCTCATCCCGCAAATCTTCCGCAATGTCGCGCCATTCTTTCGCCTGATCCAGCATCTCGTTGCCCTGCCCACAATCGCGCTCCGCGTCCTTAATCAGCGCAGTGACGGCATCGGAACGCGAAACCCCTCTAGGCGGCGCACAGTCGAGGCGCCTTACCTGCGCATGGGCAGACGCGGCACAAATGATCAGGAGTGCCGGTAGAAGGCCCCGGAGAAGTGTTGAGGTGGTAGCTACTTTCATACGTTTGGATATCTTCGCCGGCCGTTTTCCGTCTGACCGTTCCGGGCCTGAACGGATTCGTGGTGCCGCAAGCGGCAGGCGGAATCATGTTAACAGCAATTCGCATGCCAGGATCCTGAGAGCCGTCCCGTGTGCCGCATCTATCCTACCTTCGACCATTTCATTGTACGTCTCGGGCACGTGCTGGAACAGCCGCCGCCCGGGAGAGACGCCCAGTTGCGGATGAGTCCGTCCCAAGGCGGCCGCCGACCGCCCACCTCGGTCTCGAACCGAAAATGCCGGGATAGCGCAGTGTTGATCCTTCTTTTTCCCGGTAAATCTTCTGCCGATTTCTGCCTTATCCGGAGACCGTCGCATATGGTACAACACGCCGGACAGGTTTCCTTACCGGGAGGGGCGTGCGATCCGGGAGAGGACATCGTACGTACCGCCCTTCGGGAGACGGAGGAAGAGATCGGTGTCCCTCCGGAATCGGTTCGTATTATCGGGCATCTCACGCCCCTGTTTATTCATCGATCCAACTTTTGTGTCTATCCCGTAGTCGGCGCGTCTGCGTCGCACCCGGAGTTTATGCGTAATCCACTGGAAGTTGATGACATATATACGTTTTCGATCGAGGCGCTTCTGGACGAGCACAACAAAAAACGCGCGCGGTGGACACTCGAGGGGGTCGCTACGGACGTTCCCATATACGACCTCGAAGGAAAAACCGTCTGGGGCGCCACCGCGATGATACTTTCCGAGTTCGAACAGATGGTGCGAGCTGCGGAACAGGTACGATAGATCCGGAGTGCCGGACCGGTCGAACCCACGTCACATACCGCCGTTTCCAAACCGGTGGTATGGATCGTTTGTCGGCGGAAGCCGACCGCCTTGGTGCGCGCCACCGACAACTGGTAAGCCTTCCTACCGGACACGTATCTCCACAGGCAATCGCAATTGAACCGAGCCGTTTTCATTTGCGATACGTGAGAGTACCGCTCCCGTATCGATCCCGGAGCGAGGTACCGGGAGGTTTGTCAGCATCTTTCTCAGCCCGCGAACGAGGGTATTCGGTAGCATCGCATCTACCTGTTCGAAGATGGTCTTGGGGCGCGGCAGGTAGCGTAAACGATACGACCCGGGTTCGAGCTCGGCCAACGCCGCGGCACGCTCGATGGCTGTACCCAATCCTCCGAGTTCATCCGCAAGACCAAGACCGATCGCATCCGCGCCCATCCATACCCTGCCTTGGCCGACGGAATCCACTTTCGCTTCCGGCAGGTCGCGTCCTTCCGCTACGCGCTGCACGAATGTCAGATAGGTCCGATCGACTTCCGCCGCCAAAAAGCCCCTCTCCTCACTCGTAAGATCCCGCAATCCGGAGAACATGTCTGCGTGGGGAGCGGACCTGACGCCGTCGAAGGAGATACCCAGATTGGACTCAAATGCATCTCCCAGGTTGAAGAACATCCCGTAGGCACCAATCGAACCGGTGATGGACAATGGATTAGCCACGATATGCTGCGCCGGGGCGGCGATGTAGTATCCTCCCGAGGCCGCCACGCCTCCGAAAGAAGCCACAACGGGCTTCTCCGCCGCTGTCCGGGCCACCGCATGCCACATGGCATCACTTGCCGTTGCCGCTCCACCCGGGGAGTTGATACGCAGCACGACGGCTTTGACGCTTTCATCCTTTCGCAAGGACTCGAACGCGTCGACAAACGGCTCATGACCAATGGAGTTGATGCCGGACCATGGATCCATGCTACCCGATCCGGTCGTTATCGTGCCTTCCGCCTGATAGACCGCGACGGTACCGTTTGAGCCCGAACGACCACCCTGTTCCGGCGCGACTCCCGCATAGGCTTCCATCGATACGGTCGGCAGTCTCTCCTCCTCAATTTGGAGGGCCGCTTTGATGCGATCTACGACCTCATTCTCATATGCCGGCGCATCGATCAGACCGAGTTCGACTGCTTCCCCGGTGCTCAGTGGCACGGCCTCGGCTCTGACTTCGCGCACGCGCTCCGCATCAATGCGTCTTCCACGCGCCAGTTGCGCCGTGTACACCGAGTCGATGCGATCGACCATCACCTGAAGCTGAAGACGGTTTTCTTCAGAGAGGCGGTCCCGCAGAAACGGCTCTACCGCGCTCTTGAACTTACCGGCACGAACGATTTGCGGGCGCACATCGAGTTTTTCCAACAGCTCGCGGTAAAACTCCACGACCATGTAGAATCCATCGAACTGGAAACCGCCCTCGGGCACGGCAAAGATGCTGTCCGCCGCGCTCGATAGGAAATAGGTCGCCTCGGTAAAACCGTTCGGACCGGTCGATGCATAGACCGGCTTCCCCGAGTCGCCGAACTGTTCGATCGCTTCGTGTATCTCGAGCAATCCCGCCCAGGAACCCTCAATACCGGACGACACCAGCCAAAGCGCTGAAATCCGATCATCTTCAGCCGCGCCTCGAAGGGCATCAACCACCCGGCGGACCGTAAGGGTGCCGTCCGAGCCCGAGAAATCCGCCAGCGTCTGGTCCCTGTGTTCGGGATATGCACCGCTCAACTCCATCCGCAACACGGTCCCGTCGGAAATCCGGGGTCCCACTCCGGACGCTGAAACCGCAATCATCGCGATGAACAGGCCGCCAAAGAGGAAGAGTAGCCCCAGGGCAATCAGTGTGCCGAGAATACTCGCAACAAGGGTAGAAAGGAAGCGCATGACGGTGTTGACTTGCAGGCTTGATATAGGTCGGTAAACTATGTAAACGGATGTTGGAAGCTTCGGTTGCCCCCTGGACCGTGCCTTTCAGCCGGCGTCACGCGGCGCAAAGCGGCGCGTATCGCGTTCCGCTGTCCGGTCTACCAGCGAGGGGGCGATCAGCTTGATCCACATGCCGAGCTTCGCTCTGGCCGTCATAAGCAACTCCCGTTTTCTTTTCTCGATCGCCCTGACGATCAGGCGAACGCATTTTTCTACAGGCATCGCCTTTTCCGCCCCGTATCCCCCGGCAATCCCGATCTGCGTTGCATCGCTTCCAAGCGCCCTTTGCCTGATCGGCGTGTCAACAAAGCCGGGTGAGACCACGAGCACGTCTACGCCTGACGGCCGCAGTTCCACCCGTATTGAATCCAGGAATCCCTGCATGGCATGTTTGCTGGCCGCGTAGGCGCTCCGCGTCGGAACACCCGTTTTGCCCGTCAGCGACGATACGCCCACAATAAGACCAGCGGTCTTTTTCAGATAAGGAAGTGCATACCAGGTGCAGTAGACGGTGCCGAGGTAATTCACCCGTATCAGACGCTCGAAAACCTCCGGATCGGTGATTTCATCGAACCGTGCCCACATGCTGATGCCGGCATTGTTGACCAGTATATCCAGTTGTCCAAAGCGCTCGATGGTCTGATGGACGAGTCTTCCGCAGTCATCCGGGTTCGCCACATCCGTCGGACAGACATCAACATCTCCCGAGCAGGCATCCGCAACCCGTTTCAGCGCCTCCTGTCGACGCGCTGCAAGCATCAACCTCGCCCCGCGTACGGAGAGCTGGGTGGCCAGCTCCGCTCCGATGCCCGACGACGCACCCGTAATCACGACTACCTTGTCCCGCACCTTCATGGATCTACTCTCAGGTCAATTTGGAGGTATTGAACCGGCGGAGTGTAAGAAAGCCCGTCCTTAAATGCCTTTCATAGTGCGGAATGACCGGTCTTAAGGTGTCCATTTTTATAAACAATCCGCACCCCGTTGAATACGATCGGTCGACCGAAAACCGAAAATCCATCGTTGCACGTTGCATCAGCCCGGCGGGTCGAGTTTGGCATGATCTTTCCAGTATAGCGTACTGACGTCACGATCCCTTTATGACCCAATGGAGGTCCGACATGAGACACAGACTCGACATCTCCCGGCACATGACTATTTCGGTGCTTGTCGCGGCGTTGATTATTCTGCTGTCGGCCGACGTCACCATGGCCCAACAGCGCTCTTCAAGGAGATCGAGCACCAAATCCACTGCGAGCAAGCGCGTCGAGCGTCCGGAGAAGTCCAGGTCCGGCACCGCGGGCAGCCGGACCTCACAGGCAACGCGTTCGCGTTCCACGACCGGTGCACGCAGCAGTACGCCAAGCCGGACACCGCGGCAACGGGCAACCACAAGCCGTTCCAGCCGTTCGGGTACACCGGCGGTCGATCGAAGCAGATCGACGAGCCGATCAACCGCGTCACGCAGCCGGAGCACTACCGCGGACAAGCAGCCCGCATCGGACCGGAATCGGACGGTGACGCGATCCAGGTCGACCACCCGCCCGGACACCCGGGCCACCACCCGCGACAGTGATCGGACGCGGGTGACGACTCGGAGCGGGTCGGTGACGCGTAGCAATCGGGACGACGCCGCGCGATCCAGGTCGACCACCCGCCCGGACACCCGGGCCACCACCCGCGACAGTGA
>CAZIIP010000044.1:0-4488 GCA_964539455.1 uncultured Rhodothermales bacterium | reverse complement strand
TCGGACGCGGGTGGATCGAACGCCGGCCGCATCGACGAGAAGCGGTAGCAACGTCAGAAACCCCAACGACCGTGTTGCGCAACGCACCCGTGCAGCGGCTCGCCGCACGAGTCTTCCGGCAAGAATGCGAGACGTCAGGGTCGGCCGTCGCATTCAACCGGTAAGGCGGGACAACACGTATCATCGTCCGGCGCCCTACGTGCACAGGCGGTACCACTATCGTCGCGCCGATTGGGAACGCAGATGGCTGCGACGGTATCATCATCACTACAGACCTCGCGGCCTGAGCATCTCCTGGCATTTCTGGTACGGTACGCCGGTCCGGCGGTACAGACCCTACTGGTACACGCCGAGACGCTACTATCGGTACGGACGTCCTGCTGTAGGCTTTTACATCCGGGTGCCGTCCTATCACATCCGGTACCTGAACCGGGACCGGTACTTCGTCTACAAACAAACGGTGAATACCCGATCTGACTACGGAGCCGGCCAATACAACGCCGAGCTGGAGGTACACACCCGTCTCAAGCAGACCATCAAGCATGTGTATAGTGACCGCATCAAGATGGAGTTCCGCGTCGAGGGCATCAGTCTGTACCGGGGTGGATACTTCCTGGGAGAGGTCCACGGAACTCCCAGATCGCACGGTACGATGAAAGTGACCCTCTACAACGACGGCTACGTCGAATTCGACAGGATGGTGTATCTGGTGGGTGATGAAGAAATCGGATTCGAACTGATTTCAACCAGGTACTACGGAGGGCATTTGCTGAATGAGTACCGGCGAGGTGACGGGCTCAGGGCTGCCGAGCTGGACTTCTACGAGCGACGCGTCCATACCGTGAACAGAAGCCGGGTGTTCGATCCGTACGACTTCAACGGCTTGGTACCGATCGCGCTCATGCCTGACGACGAGTACTGGGGCTTCCAGTATCTGACGGGCGGCCATCGTTTCAGCAACGATTATTATACCGGCGCATATGACTATTACGACGGTTATGATGCGCGAGACGACGACCGATTCTACAGCGGAAGTTCCTACTATTACGGAGATGTGTTAGACGACCGCGGACGGGCGGGAGCACCACTCTTCTCCACTGTCGACGACCGCCTTGAACGTATGGAACGCACGACGACAGACAGCGACCAGGCCTTCAGTAACGGTGGCAGGTATGAGTACACCCTGGAGAACGGCAGCAAGGTAGCGGTCGAGCGGGTGGTCGAGATAAAGCAGATCGACTCGTAACACGTATCACGTATGAGACCGGCAAAAGAAGGGGAGGTCGGATGCGCTTCCGGCCTCCCCTGTTTTATGCGCAAAACACCGATTCGGTACGTGCGTTTGAAACTGCCATAAGGCTATGGAGTGAAACGAAACGGTGAGCAAAATAGTGTTTCGACACGCTATGACCTTGTGAAACGTGGTCAGTGGCATGAATACCGAGTACATAGACGGAACGGCCTCTTTGACCGAACGCGAACAGTTGATTCTGCGTTCGGTGGTCGAGAGCTTTGTGCACTCCGGAGAACCGGTCGGCTCACGTGCTCTTGCAAGGCGTGCAGGCATTCAATTGAGTCCGGCCACGATCAGGAACACCATGAGTGACCTCGAGGAGCTCGGCTACCTCGGTCATCCCTACACTTCGGCCGGCAGGGTTCCGACCCAGCGTGGCTACCGGGTGTACGTAGATGCGCTCATGGGTGAACCTACACTCCCCGCCGGGATGCAAGCGATGCTGTACGCCGAGTTGTACCGGGTCGCGCGCGAGTTCAACGAGGTATGGCGCCAGAGCTCGCAACTGTTGGGCCGGTTGTCCAACCTTCTAGGTGTCGTCCTGACGCCTAGAATGTCGACCGGCGTTTTTCACAAGCTCGATGTGGTTCCGCTATCGACGAGCCGGGCACTATTTATTATCAGCGTCCGGAGCGGCCTCGTGCGAACTATTGTACTGGAGGTGGACTTCGAGTTCAAACCGGAACGCCTCAGTGAAGTGGTTTCCGTGCTGAACGAACGACTGTCGGGTTTGACACTCGAACAGATCCGGAACACGTTTGCAGATCGCGTACGCGATCTGGTGCCGGATCCAACCGGTTTGATCGGACTCGTCACGAACCACGTGTCGGTTCTCTTCGACGAATCCGAAGATACCCGGCGCGTGTCGCTCGCGGGCCGGCGCAATATTGTGGCCTTGCCGGAGTTTCAGGACCAGGATTCTCTCAGCCAGGTAATGGATTTGTTGGATGATGATAATATCATTGTTCAACTCTTTGAAAAAACTACGAATGAGGCAGAAGAAGGTGCCGTAGACGTACGCATCGGTGACGAGGTAAGCGGCACACGTGACGACAGATATTCCATTGTGGCCACCCGCTATCATTTCGGCGATACGGACGGCGCCATCGGCGTTATGGGTCCGACACGCATGGATTACGGGCGTGTCATCGCCCTCGTCGAACAAATGGCCTCGCTGCTGAGCCGAGAGCCCGGTGAATGGGAGGAGGGTGACGAGCCAGGTATCGATTGAATACGAACAGAACGTTATTTTTGATACATGAACGATAGACAGGAAGAAGCCGTTCAACACGATCAGGCATTCCCGGAAACAGGATCTTCCGAAACACCGGCAACGGAACCGCAACAGGATGCGCCGGAGGCGGTGCCCCACGACTCGAATATGGAAGGGAACGCAACCGAGTCCGTCGAACAGCTTCAGGAAGAAATAGAGTCGCTCCGGGAAGAGCTGGCAAACACACAGGATCGTTTGCTGAGAACGGCCGCGGAATACCAGAATTTTCGACGCAGAAATCTCGAGATCCGGCAGGAATCGATGGATTTCGGTCGAATGAGTACCCTCGAGCATTTGCTCGATGTGTATGATGACCTCACCCGAACGGTCGAGGCAATCCCGGAGGTCGAGAGGGACGACAGCAAGGCGGCGCTAGAGAGTCTCTCACAGGGCGTCCGGCTGGTCCAAGAGAAGTTTACCGCACAACTCAAGAAGATGGGCGTGGAGCCGATCGAAGTGATCGGCATGCCTTTCGACGAAGAGGTCCACGAAGCGGTTATGCAGCAACCTGCACCGGAGGGTGTTGAACCCGGACACATTGTGATGGAGGTGCAACGGGGGTACAGCCTCGGAGATCGCGTGCTGCGTCACCCGAAAGTCGTTGTGGCCGGCGAACCGTCAGAGGCCTGAGGAGCTTTAATCCATGCGAGACTATTACGAAGTCCTCGGAGTCAGCCGCGAGGCGTCTGCGGATGAAATTAAAAAGGCGTACCGGAAGGTGGCGCTGAAATTCCATCCGGATCGCAATCCGGGCGATTCCGAAGCGGCGGAGAAGTTCAAGGAAGCGGCCAACGCCTACGGCGTCCTGTCGAATCCGGATAAACGGGCGACATACGACCGTTTCGGTCACGAAGGGCTTCGCGGAACCGGCACCGGCGGTGGTGGATTCAGGGACGCAGGAGACATTTTCAGCGCCTTCTCCGACGTGTTCGGCGGCGGATCCATATTCGACGACGTTTTCGGCGGTCGCTCCCGAGGCCGGCGAGGACCTCAAATGGGCCAGCCCGGCGGCGACCTCAGAATCACGCTGCCGTTGACCCTGGAGGAAATCGCCACGGGTGTAGAGAAGAAACTCAAGGTACACAAGCACGTCACCTGTGAAGCGTGTTCGGGAACCGGCGCCGAAAACGGCGAGCCGCACCATGTCGCTTGTCCCACCTGCCAGGGAACCGGCGAATTTCGTCAGATAAGCCGAACGCCTTTCGGCCAGTTCGTCAACGTTCGTCCCTGTCCCGCTTGCAACGGAGAAGGAAAGCACCTGGAGAACAAATGTCCCGAGTGCCACGGTCAGGGCCGGATCGAGGGCGACGAAGTCGTTACGGTAACCGTTCCCCCCGGTGTGGCGCACGGCAATTACTTCGACATTCGTGGCAAAGGCCACCAGGGCGTCAGGGGCGGTCCTGCCGGACGACTGCGCGTGGAAATCGAGGAAAAGGAGCACAAATACTTCGAGCGGGACGGCAGCGACATCTATTACGACCTGCACTTGTCGGTCCCGGACGCCGCCCTCGGTGCGGAAGTCGAAGTACCCACCCTTAACGGTAGCGCCCGCTTACGAATCGACGACGGCATCCAGTCAGGGAAAATCCTGCGTATGAAGAACAAGGGATTGCCCGAACTCAACAGCCACGTGCGCGGTGATCAACTCGTTCGCATTCAAGTCTGGACCCCTCAGAATCTTACGGCGGATGAAAAAGAGCTTCTGGAGGAACTACGCGAGTCCCCAAGCGTGGTCCCGCAACCCGGTACCAAGGCCGAACGCCGCTCATTTTTCAGCCGTGTCAAGGATGCGATTGTCGGCTGACCCACCCGGTGACACACATAATCCGCCTTAACGGTCACCCACTTTTCATGCTGGAGAAACAGCGACCCCACATCAGAGAAGCAGACTTCCGCTGTTTCATGCGATCGGTCCCTTACC
>CAZIIP010000043.1:0-15135 GCA_964539455.1 uncultured Rhodothermales bacterium | reverse complement strand
GTCGAGGCCGTGGCTGGAGACAGGGCGGACGTACATACCATCGTGCCGTTCGGGATGTGTCCCGGCCACTTCGATATTACTCCCGGTGAAGCCGACAGGCTCAGAGATGCAGACATCCTCCTCCACCATGGCTACGAGAGCTTTCTGAACGGGTTGGAGCCGTCTGCGAAGACACGGATGATTGCCGTTGAAGTCGAGGGAAACTGGATGATTCCGCCCCTCTACACAGAAGCCGTTGACCGGGTAGCTGCCGTACTGACGGAAGCCAGTCCGGAATCCGCCGACTTGTTTGCCGAACGGGCCGAATCCTACAAACGGGCGGTAACGGAACATGCTGAACGAAGCAGTGAAAGCCTCGCGGGTGTGGAGGATTTGCCTGTCGTATGTGCCGAAATGAACCGCGATCTCGCGGAGTGGTTTGGATTCCGGGTCGTTGCCGCGTTTGCCCGCGACGAGGATGTCTCCGTGAAATCGCTGCATGATATTCTCGCCCGGGCGAAGGCATCCGAGGCGGCACTGGTGATCGACAACATGCAGAGCAGCGGCAAAATAGGCCGGACAATAGCGGAGGAACTGGGAGTGCCGTTTCTTATGCTCTCCAACTTTCCGGACGAGGAGCTACAGACCGGATCGGACCCTTCATACCTGACGGCACAGTCAGAGAACACGGGTGCGATTCTCGAAGCTTTTCATTCTCGAGGAAAAGGGAACCAATCGATCCATGCCGCCGGTACTCGAGTTCGCTAACGTTTGTGTTGACCGCCGGGGGACGAGGGTCCTCAACAACGTATCGCTTGCGATCGACCAGGGTGAATTCGTCGCACTGATCGGCTCAAACGGGTCGGGCAAGACGACAGTGTTGCGTACGATCATGGGGTTCCTGCGTCCGACATCCGGTGCCGTGCGCCTTTTCGGCCGGCCGGCCTGGCACGGGAGAATGGCGAGGAAGAGGATAGGGTATGTGCCCCAGTCGTTGTCCATTGATTTCAGAATGCCGATAACGGTGCGTGACGTGGTGGCCATGGGGCGTTATGGGCTGATCGGATTGGCCCGCCGCCCGGGGGATACGGACCGTCATGCCATAGAGCAGGCCCTCGATGAAGTCCACATTGACGCTCTTGCAGACCGCCCGATTGGACACCTCTCGGGTGGCGAGCTTCAGAAGGTCCAGATTGCCCGCGCACTCTGCCAGCGTCCCGCTTTGTTGCTGCTGGACGAACCTACGAGCAACCTGGACCTCGGTGCACAACGCGAGTGTCTAGACCTGATCGGACATCTGCATAGCGAGCATGACCTGACCACTTTCCTTGTGATGCACGATTTGAAGTCGCTGCCCGCCGGTTGTTCGCGTGCGCTCATCCTCAACGAAGCGCGTATTGTCTTCGACGGTAAATTGGCCGATGCCTTTACGGAAGAAATGCTGTCGCATGTCTATCGAGAACAGGGGGCGGCCATTCTTCGGGAATTGGTCGTGGATACGTTCCGCGGAGGGAGGCCTGGATGATCGAATTGCTGCAACATGCGTTCTTTCGCCACGCGGTCCTTGCCTGCATTCTGGGCGGTGGCGGGCTCTCGCTGATCGGAGTGTTCGTCACGCTCATGGACATCCCGTTTCTCGGGATCAGCATGTCCCACGCTGCATTCCTGGGCGCGATCATAGGGTTGTTAGGGGGATTCGATCCCTTATTCGGGGCGATCCTTGCCTGTGCCGCTACCGGATTGCTGATCGGCCCTATGTCGGATCGCGCGGGATCATCGTCCAACACCGTTCTGGCCGTCATCTTCTCGGCGACTATGGGATTGGCATTTCTTCTGCTCGCCCGCATTCCGGGATCGAAGAGCGAGGCACTGAATCTGATCTGGGGCAGCATCCTGACCATCTCCGCTCGTGAGATCGTGATTCTGGCAATCATCTTCGTTGCAGCCGTTGTTTTGCTCCTGGTCTTTTTCAAGGAAATCTCGGCCGTCCTTTTCAACCGGGAAGTGGCGGCCGCGGTCGGCATTCCGGAGAAGGCCTTCTACTACGGCGTGATACTGCTGGCAGGTTTGCTCATCAGCGCCAGTCTCGACATTGTGGGAGGGCTGCTGATCTTTTCCCTGTTGGTCAACCCACCGGGTGCATCCTATCAGCTCACCTATCGCCTCAAAACGATGTTCTGGTTGTCCGCCCTGTTTGGAATAGCGTCATGTTTTGCCGGCCTGTACGTTTCCTACCGGTTCGATGTACCTACCGGGGCGGTTATCGTGTTGTGTTCGACAGCCATCTACGCCCTGGCATTCATCTTTTCACCGAAGCGCCGGGCAAGACGCCCGACCCCGGCCCTGTCGCAAACGAATTAATCACCGCCATGCCTCAAGAGACCCGGGATTCGCGCCGTCGCGCATTCTTCAATGAGCACGCCGAGCAATGGCTCGACATGTGGTACAGGGACGAAGAGAAAGGCGACTACTCACGCTTCGACCGGGAATTCGGACGTCTATTTGAACTCGCGGCCTTGAAACCAGGAGATGCCGTGCTCGACCTTGGCTGCGGGAGTGGTGTGCTGGTGCCATATATCCTCGAACGAATCGGGCAGAACGGCAGGTTGGAGGAAGTGGACTATGCCGAAGAGATGATCGCCGTAAATCGCCGTATCCACGATGATCCCCGTGTCGGCTTTACCGTTTCAAGCGTCGACAATCTGGACGTTCCGGACGCGTCCTTTGACGTGGCCTTCTGCTTCTCCTGCTTCCCGCACTTCGAACACAAGGAAAATGCGCTTGCTGTGATTTGCAGAGTGTTGAAACCCGACGGGAAGCTCATCATCGCACATTTCGACTCGTCCGAAAACATCAACGACCACCACCGGAAGCACGAGTGTGTGATGCACGATCGTTTACCGGACGAGCAAGAGATGCGATCAATACTTGCGCAGGCGGGTTTCACCGTCGAGCACCTCACCGATGAGTCGGGTTTCTACTACGTAAATGCAAGCAAGAGAGCGGGAGTATGAAAAGGCCGGTGCCTGCGACAGATTTGGCCACTTCTGTGTTGAATGCATAACTACCTGAGGCGTTTTCGCTGTCCTTGCCGTATTCGATGATTGAGCGTCGCCGATGGTGATCGTACGGCGCGCAAAGAGGTGAAGACGCAAATGCGCGTCTCTGTTCGAAAGTGAAACCGACTCTTTCGGCGTGATGCAGCTATCGCAGGCGCTTGCCGGTAGTTGCCGCCGCCAGTGAGACATGCTTGAGGCCCTTTACGGCCTTCAGTTGCGCCAGAAGAGTTTGCACAGCCCTGGGTCTTCCGCGTACGGCGACGATTTCCAGGCAGTTGTCGCGATCCAGGTGGACGTGCTGGGTCGAGAGAATATCTTCGTGGAAATCGTGCTGAATGGCCGTCAGCGTTCCGGATATGTCCGCCTTGTGATGATCGTACACCATCACGATCGCCCCGGCAACCTCCGAGCCGGTTTTCCATTCAGACTCCACCAGGCTCGCTCGTATCAGATCGCCCACCGCTTTGGATCTGGTTGGGTAGCCTTCCGCCTCGATCTTTTCATCAAACTGACGGACGAGTTCGCTATTAATGGAGACACTCAATCTCGTAGAAGATGCCATAACTGTTCACCGACGAGTTTGGGCCCATGCGGATCACGGCGTACTGCCACATATTCAAGCGTGTTCAATCAGTGATTTGAATGCGCATGAGAGTGATTTCAGACTGGCCCGATTCCGCTGGACAATTACCGCGACAAGGTCGATTCATCACGGGCAAAGAGCACCTGCCGGACAATATACGCCTCTGAGATCCTCGCCGTAGTGTAACCGGCCGTGACGTAGCCGGGAAGTGAGAAGACCTTCTACCAGGCGTTCGATCCACGGAGAAGGAATAGCTCGTCATACCTCCCGGTTTCTATCCAGCGACCTATCCTGTATCGCCTCCAATATGCGCTGCGCACGGATATCCTCCGCCCCTGCCAGATCAGCGATCGTCCTTGAAGCCTCAACCCGAACCACTTTGATTTGAACGTTGATCCGGTCAAGCAAGGGGCCGCCAATCCCGGATGGGACTTTTCATCTGGATGCCTCGACCTGCCTGTGCAGCACCCGCTCATGCACTCCCAACGCGTGCTGGTCGTACAGCACAAAGCGGATGTGTTTGACGGACACTAGATCAGGTACGGCATCGAGGACCGTCGAAAAGGTCACCTCGGCAGCCGGCTCCATTGGGTAGCCGAAAGCGCCGGTCGAGAGTGCCGGAAACGCCACCGAGTCCATGGCGTGCTCCTCGGCCAGGCGGAGTGCGTTGCGGTAGCAAGCGGCCAAGAGTTCGTCCTCGGGAGTGTCCATACCATAGATCGGGCCGAGGCAATGGATGACGTACCGGTTCGGCAGGTTGTGGGCACCCGTGATGACCGCCTCTCCGGGCCGGATAGGCGCCAGCGGGCGGCACTCATCTTCCAGGCCGGAACCGGCTGCGCGGTGCAGCGCACCCGCCACCCCACCGCCGATACGAAGCTGCGCATTGGCGGCGTTCACGACGGCTGTCATATCCCGCTGTGCGGCGATGTCGCCGGTTACACAGGCTATCTCTACACCGTGTCGTTGAACCTTCATAACGGGTTGAGGAACAGCTATCGAAGAGGTTTTCTTCAGTCACGTAAGAAAGCCGAATACGTTTCCGTCACACGCTTTCGTTCACACCTTCTTCTCGGGAAAAAAGAGCAACCAAGCCGACCCCTGCCGGTAGTAAAGCGGAGAAGATGAGTGAGGCTGAATAGCTGCCGAACAGTTCAAATCCCAATCCGTAGACGAGTGGCCCCAGCGCCGCGCCGGCAACGACGAGGGTTTTGGAAAAGCCCTTGATGGCGCCGATGTGCTCACGTCCGAAGTAATAGGCGTAGGCACTCCCCAAGATGGTGCCCTGCATGCCTTGCACGAGGCCGAAAACGCTGCCGTAGAGCCATACGGACTCTGCAGTTGACACGAGCGGAATCGTCACAAGCATCGTCCCAAACAACAGGAGCATCACGGCCAGCAAGCGGCGGGGGCCAAAGCGATCAACCAGCACGCCGGAGCCCAGGTTGGACATGGCGCTTACAAAACCGAGGGGAATGAAGAGCACGGCAGCGGCTGCTCGCTCGATTCCGTTATGCTCCAGAATGGAGAAGTGGTGGAAGAGCAGGCCCGTGCCGAGACCCCCGATGCACATACCTCCGAGCGTCAAGAGCCAGAATATCGGGGTGCGCCGGGCTTCACGCAGTGTCAGGACCGTTTCGCGGAAAGGTTGCCCATCGTTATCGTCCTTCGCGATCCCGTCCGGCGCCAGTCCGAACCGCTCGGGCTGAGCACGAAAGAGCAGCGCCCCGATGGGCAGCAGGATCGCCATCAGACCCAATCCGATCAGGAGGAAGGCCCGGCGCCATCCTACTTGAGCAAGCAGACCCTCCATGAGCGGCGGAAACGTGGCCGTCGCCAGGGCGAGCCCTACTCCCATCCAGCCAATCGCTGTTCCCCGCCGGCGGATGAACCACAGGTTGACCACGTGCAAGTTGACCAGGCTTAGGGCTCCGGGACCGAACGCGCGCAGTAGAGTGAAGCCAATGAACAGCGTAATGAGTCCACCGGTAAGACCCATCCAGAAGCATGACAGGCTAAAGAGCACCGCGATGACGACGACGGCGCGGCGCGGGCCGTACCGGTCGATCCAGCGACCGACGAGCGGCAAGAGCAACGCCGCCGTTACGGTGGCAATGGTGTAGGCCAACGAAATCGCGGCACGAGACAGGCCCAGATCAAAAATAAAGCTATCGATAAAGAGCGAGAGACCGACTGTTTGCCCGGGAATGGTCATCGCCATCCCAATCGTAGCGGCCAGCACGACGAACCAGCCGTAGTAAACGGGTGTCGCGTGAAGGAGGCGCCGGTCCTGGCGAGCGAGATACTTCGATACGGAGTAAGCCAACAATATCAGTGTTGCGTCGGAATGCTTGCTATTTTATCCAGACCTTGCCGAACTGCACATTGGATTTCGGCAAAAGCGAGGGGTCCCAACGCATGAGCAGCAGGAGTGTTACGCAAGACGCGTGCATATTTGTCGGCGAAGCGCTTTTACGGTGTATCAAATTCGAATGAACCCGGAAACGGCGTCCATGATGCGGAGCCTGGTAGCCGGGAGTATGCTCTGGGGTCACGGGTATTTCCAGCCCTCAGCGTACGAGAGCCGTCTTTTCAGTCTCCACCCGCCAGATCCGCAAGCGTGCGCGACACCTACAGAATCCGGTCGTAGGCCCGGGCACTCAGGCCGAGTTTGCTGATCGCCATTTTCATCAGCGTGCGGCCGTCATCGTCGAGTTTGCAGTGGGTGCGCACCAGGCGCGGGGTCATCTGTCCGTTGGTAAACAGTCCCTCCTGCTTGCCGAACCGGGCCAGTTGCACGTCACGGGCTCTTTCGATGCGAGAACGCACAGCGGCAGACGGTTTCGCGTCCCGCCGCTTGCTCAACTCCTCGAATGGGACCGCCGTCACCTAGATGTGCGACTCTGGCGCGAAAGGATGCGACATTACGCATGTCTATATCCAGCTATTGGGCTCCAAGATTTTTTCTAGTGTTGTTTCTGGCGCCCATTTATATTAGAATAATTTGGGCTGTCAGCAGCATCAGTACCGATGATGAGGAGGCTGATGCTGAGGAGGTTTTTTCCTCCCCGGTATTGGACATTGGGATAATTATCCAGGATCTTGAACGATCGGCACACTTTTACAGGGATGTGCTCGGATGCGTGGAAATGGCGCAGATGTCCGCACCTGCAGCGTTTTCCACATCAATCGCCCCTTACCAAGCACAAACATCTTTCCCCTGACATCCATGTTGTTAACCAAGCGCCTGCCGGCAGCCTTCCCGAGGAGGAAAGCAACTGGAAAATAGAATTCAACATTAACTGAGCAACAGTCACCTTAAGAAAGGTAAAATAAAATGAAAGAAACTAAACAATTACCGGACATTTCATGCCGCCCCGATTGGGAAAATTGCAAGCTTGATTACGGCATAGGCATCATCGGAACCGGCGGTGTTGCCAACTGGGCACATTTCCCAACGTATAAGTATGCCGACATGAACGTCGTTGCCATTTCGGAGCTGGATGATGCAGTCAGGCAAAATGCCCGGCAAAGATGGCAAATCGACAAGGCCTTCAAGGATTATAGGCAATTACTGGAGTTGGATGAGGTGGAAATCGTGGATGTAACGATTCACCACGATTTCAATGATTTGAGGCTGGAAGTGGTCAAGGCTGCTGCAGAAGCCGGCAAGCATGTTTTAATTCAAAAACCACTGACGCTTAATTTCCAGACAGCAAAGGAAATTGTGGAGGTCGCCAACAGCAATGGAGTCAAGCTGGCAGTCAATCAAAACTTCCGGTGGAATCCGTCCTGCTATGGAGCAAAACAGCTGATTGACCAGGGCTACATTGGAAAGGTACAGACCGCGTCGATCGAGAACATCACACCGGCAAACTATGTTTTTGATAAATATGACGAGCCCTCTTTCGACTTGATCGCGTTTTCAATCCACTCGCTCGATTTATTCAGGTTCTGGCTGAATGCGAATCCGGCCACCGTTTATGCCAAGACGTATAACCGCAATCATCTGGTTGTGTCTCAATTTCCTGACAACATGCAGACCGCATTGGTTGAAATGGGATCCGAAGCTGGTGGTGCTGATGATTTCAAATACAGCTTCAGGATAACGGGATCTGAGGGCGTCATCAAAGGTACCGTGGGCTGCCATCCATTCCAGAAGATGCCCCTGGATCATCTGGAAGTCCTCTCCTCACGGTTCCCGGCACACGTAAGATGGCAAAACATTCAGACACCTCCCGATATTATCGCTTTGGGAGACCGGTTTGAAGCCCCGCTTTATGATTTGTCGGCACCCTACGCCGGATTCCTCGGAGCCATGGGAAACCTGATGAAGGCAATTTCTGAAGACGAGGAGCCGGAAGTCAGTGGTAATGACAATTTAAATACATTGAAATACGCTTTTGCTCCCTATGAGTCCACCAAGCTCAATCGGGAAGTAAAACTGGAGGAATTGGAAAAAGATTATCTCTACAAGAAAAGTGGTCATTTCTCAAAAGACGAGAAATAGCCGAAAAAACAAGGACGGCTCGCGCTGGGCGGGCGAATAGATTCGCACGATTCGTCCGGGTCCTTGCTTAAGGGGCCCGGATTCGGGTAATGCCTTTGTCGACTTCTCCCAAGGGACAATTATTCACCCTCGAACCGCAGATGGCCACCAGAAGTATCTAAAATCCCCGTTCCACTCAACTACTTTTTGCCGCCCCGTCAACATTCGAACATAACCCGACCTGGACTGCGCCACCTCTAATACATGCTGAGACCGAATAGCCCCAGATCAAGGGATGAAAAGCTCAAACTATAGCCGCCCCCACTTCGATCGCATTCAGTCAAAATCCGATTCTCCTCTTCTTTGGAGGAGGCTCCGGTTCCAGCAATCGCTTTATGAGATCAACCAGCTCAATAATTCTTTCATCATTATCAGAGAGCGTTATTTCGATTTGGGATAATCTATCCTGCAATTCCTTTTGGCCAGAAATAAATTCCCGCAGTTTAATAAAGGCACGTACAATGAAGACGCTAACTTCTATAGCTTTCGGCGTATTGAGTACGCTGGCAGCCATAACGGCACCATGTTCCGTAAAGGCAAACGGTAATGATTTGGAAAACTTTAGCCGCTCGAGGTGGTCGCAATTTGCGACCACCTCTGCCTTTTCATCCTTTGTGAGCTGGAACACAAAGTCGGTGGGAAATCGACCTCTGTTTCTTTTCACCTGTTCATTGAGGCGTTTAGTTGCTACACCATAGAATGATGCCAAATCAGAATCAACAATAACCTTCTCACCTCTGATAAGCAGAATACGATTCTCAATCCTACCCACGGGAATTATTGATTCATTCTCACCCATCACCCTCCCCAATTCCTATCAAGCGACCTGTACTGCACCGCCTCCGACACATGCTGCGCCCGGATATCCTCCGATCCCGCCAGATCTGCAATCGTGCGCGACACTTTCAGGATGCGGTCATAGGCTCTGGCGCTGAGGCCGAGCTTCCGCAAGGCCAGCTTCATCAGCTCCTGGCTCTCGCGGTCGAGGCGGCAGGTGCGCCGGACCATCCGCGGGGTCATCTGACCGTTGGCGTAAATACCCTCCACCCCTTCCAGACGGGCGGTCTGGCGCTTGCGTGCCGCCACAATCCGCTCCCGGATAGCCGATGAGGGCTCCGCATCAGTCCTCCGATTGAGCTGCTCAAAAGGAACCGGCGTGACCTCGATGTGCAGATCGATCCGGTCCAGGAGCGGACCGCTGATGCGGGCGAGGTACCGCTGGATCTGAACCGGTGTGCAGACACACTCGCGCGAGAGGTCGTTCAGGTAGCCACACGGACACGGATTCATGCCGGCCACCAGCATAAACGACGCCGGATAATCGACGCTCACCCGCGCCCTCGATATGGTGATGCTCCCCTCCTCGATCGGCTGGCGAAGAACTTCCAACACCTGGCGCTTGAACTCGGGTAATTCGTCAAGAAACAACACTCCGTGATGCGCGAGCGAGATTTCGCCCGGCATGGGATTAGACCCGCCGCCGCAAAGACCCACATCGGATATCGTATGATGAGGAGCCCGGAACGGACGTGCATGCACAAGTCCGTGACCGTCCTTCAGCTTTCCCCCTACCGAGTGGATTTTCGTCGTCTCCAGTGCCTCCGACGTTGAAAGTAGTGGCAAGAGAGAGGGCAGACGCCGGGCAAGCATCGTCTTCCCTGCCCCCGGAGGACCGATCATCAAGACGTTGTGTCGCCCGGCAGCCGCCACTTCGAGGGCACGCTTTACATTCTCCTGGCCACGAACGTCAGCGAAATCC
Organism: uncultured Rhodothermales bacterium; assembly: GCA_964539455.1. Taxonomy (GTDB): domain Bacteria; phylum Bacteroidota; class Rhodothermia; order Rhodothermales; family CAYLXM01; genus CAZIIP01. The sequence goes on along the minus strand of CAZIIP010000043.1, from coordinate 5,206 downwards.
AGTCCAGTGCTCACCGGATCGCCGGAGAACGCTGCCGCGCCGTTGCGAAAAGGCGCTATTGTCTGCCCGCGCCGGCGGATGAATTCGTAGGCCTCTTCCAGTCTTGCCACCGGATAGACGGACAATCCTTCAACCACAGCCGCCTCGGCCGCATTGCCCGACGGCACCAGAATTCCGCGCCGCCCATCCTGGAGTGCCCGGACAGCCACCGGCAATACGCCCCTCACCGGACGTACCGTGCCGTCTAGCGACAACTCTCCCACCACATACAATTGATCCAGCACTTTCTGCGGAAGGTTGCCCTCTGACGAGGCGATCATCGCCAGCGCCATCGGCAGGTCGAAGAGCGTCCCCTCCTTCCGCACATCGGCCGGCGCCAGGTTCACCGTAATTGCACCTCCCGGAGAAGAGAATCCGCTGTTCTTCATCGCCGCCAGCACCCGATGTAGACTCTCCCGAACGGAGTTGTCGGGCAACCCCACTACGTGGTGACGCGGAGGTTTGAATTCGATGTGTGATTCTACTTTCACCGGGAGCGCATCCACACCCACAACGGCACTGCTCCAAACCTGTGATAGCATGTCTACGGCCACTCAAATAGCCTTTACCTAACATGCGTAAGAGATGCCGCTTTCGCGCCACAACGCCGGTGCTTCACGCTTTCCAAACTTCCGGGGCATCGTCGGCAATCCAGCCTCAACGCAAGATTGTATATTGACCTCACGAGCGTGAGATCATACACCAGGCTGACTTCACAAACCTTAGCGGCTATGGAACGGCAACGCATCTCCTCCGGAACCTCCTGGGAAGCCAAAGTCGGTTACTCGCGGGCCGTTCGGGCGGGATCACATATATTCGTCGCCGGAACCACGGCGGTAGACAACCGGGGAAAGGTGGTCGGCGTCAACGATCCGTACGCCCAGGCATCCTTCGTTTTCGATAAGATCGACAAGGCACTGAACGAAGCCGGCGCCTCGAAAACCGATGTGGTCCGGACGCGCATGTACGTAATCGACATCGCGTACGAAGCCGCCGTGGGCAGGGCCCATCGGGAGCATTTCGGGGAGATTCGTCCGGCGGCCACCATGCTGGAGATCGGTAAATTGGTGGACCCACGGCTGCTCGTAGAAATCGAGGTGGAGGCGGTCGTCGGCGATTCGGATTAGCCCGGCACCGCTGCATGAAAACATGCGATTTCTTCCCGGATCGGCCGCTATTTCGATACGTTGATCAGGTAGAGCGTCATCCACGCTCTACAACGACACCACGGATGTCCGATTTGCACCGGTATCCGATATCACCCCGACTTCGTCCCGGCCCACGGCCATCGACGGGTTGTCAAGACGCTTCTCCAGTGGGCCGTTTTCGAGTCGGAGCACCCCTCTCGGACAAACCGTCGCGCACATTCCGCATCCCACACAGGATGCGCGGACGATGTTTTGCCCCCTCTGGGCATACCATCTTACGTCGATCCCCATCTCGCAATACTTGGAGCAATTGCCGCAGGAGATGCACTGTCCGCCGTTGGTCGTAATCCTGAACCGCGAATAGAATCGCTGGATGATCCCCAGGTATGCGGCCATCGGACACCCGAAACGACACCACACGCGCGAGCCCATTAACGGATAAAAGCCGACGCCGATCACGCCCGCGAAAATGCTACCGATAAAAAATCCGTACCAGCGGGAAAAGCCGGAAGAAATGCCGCCCAGGATCGACCCGCCGGACCAGGAATTCACCCATAGCAGAATCGTACCGACGGTCACCACGACCAACACGGAGTGGATCAGCCAACGCTCGAACTTCCAGGCCGAAAGCGATTTGTCCGACAGGTGACGCCACGGATCGCCGGCCGTCTCCGCCAGCCCCCCGCAACCGCACACCCAGGAGCAGTACCATCGCTTTCCGTAGAAGTAGGTGAGAATCGGAGTGGCAACGAAGGACAACATGCCACCCCAGAAGATCATAAACACCCCAAGGGCTCCCGGCCGGGTGATCCAATCGACACCGGAAGGCCAGAGATAGCTGTACTGCAGGGGCCAGAAGTAGTGGAAATAGAACTCCGGCTGGTTCAACATCAAAAGCAGTCCGGGAAGCACGAAGGCAAATCCGAGCTGGAAAAACATCACCGAAATGGTCCGAATGATGTGGTAGCGACTGTCGCGGTGCCGCACCAGCATGCGGACACCCATTACCAGCACGGCCAACGTGTAAAACGTGCCATATAAAAACCACTGGTCCGCTTCTCTGCCCCGGATGAGCCAACTCAATCCATCGGTCGTTCGGATAAGATGCTCGAGGGTGGAGGGGTACCAGTATAGCAGCACATAAAAGCCGGTCATCACGATTCCCAAAACCCAGCCAACGACACCCCGCGCCGTCGTCGAACGCCGCACGGCGTCATTGTTGTAGATCCCTTCCGGCTTGCTGCGGTAGGTCTTCAGATAGTACCATACGGCGCCGGCGGACGTCAGTCCAAGACCGAGCACGGCGAACACCTCCGGGAAGGCACTTCCGGCGCCGAAAGCGGCTATAATCAGCGATAGTACACCAACGCCGACCATCGCCAGTGAGGTCTTCTCTCTCCAGTCCATCCGCTCTGATATATCTGTCGTTACCGGCTGCATGGCGTACTAGATGGTTGTCGTTGAAGTGACCGGTTGCGCCTCACCTTTACTATGCCGCCACCATCTCCGTGCTGCGCGTTCATTTCGTCGGGCAAACTCGGGATCGAATCGTGCATGCTCCAGAGACCCGATGACCTCCTCCACAGGCGTCCCGTTATTAATCCAACGTGAGCAAATGTCCTGCCGCAGCCTGATTCCCATGACGTTGAAACCCACCACCGCACGATCGGCGGAGCGGGAATTGATCCGGATGCTGCGTCTGCCGTTGTTTGATTCCCAATAAAAAGAGTCCTGCTCATCAGGCAATTCGCTCGCGATTTCGCCGTAGGTCTGGTACTCGATACCGAAAAACTTGGCTGAGTTGAAGAAGACACCCGGGTCGTATTCGGTGCGATGTCCGGTGATCGTTTTCCCGACGGTCTCTCCGTGCATTCTGCCCGTGTACCAGAGCTGCTCGATCTTTCGCCGGCCCGGAAGAGGCTCCTCAAACTCAACACAATCTCCCGCCGCATAGACGTCCGGTACGTTCGTCTCGAAATGACGATTAACGAGGATTCCCCGATCTGTGGCGACGTCCGATGAACGAACGACGTCTATGTTGGGACGAACGCCGGTCGTGAGACCGACGAGTCTGCAGGGGATTGCCTCTCCCTGTGTCGTCACAACGCCTGCTACCCTTCCGTCGCGCCCCGGCTCGATCCGGTCCAGCTCCGTCGAAAGCCGGAGATCGATCCCATGACGCCGTATTTCCCGAACGACCATCTCCGATTCCTCTGCAGGTAAAATGCGCGACATATAACGATCCTCGCGAACCAAAAAGGTGACCTTTATGCCCCGTGAATGGAGCATTTCGGCCAGCTCGACGCCAATCAGACCACCACCCACCACAACGGCATGGTCCACGCCTTCGCTGTTGGTCTCGAGCAGTTCCAGATCCTGCTTCGTCACCAGACCCTGCACGCCCGGTAAGTCCTCGCCCGGCCAGTCGAATTTGTTGTATCGGGATCCGGTCGCAAGCAGCAGGATGTCATAGTCGATAGACTGGCCGTCGCTCGTCTGAAGCCGCTTGTTATCCGTATCGACCGAATTCACGTAGAGTTGCCGAAGCGTCAGCCGGTTCTTCTCCCAGAACGTGTTTTCGTATGGCTGCGTATCCTCAAAGCACATATGACCCATGTATACGTACATGAGTGCGGTGCGGGAGAAGAAATAGGGACTCTCTGCGGATACGATCGTAATCGGCCACTCCGGTTGCAGCTTGCGGATGGTTCGCGCTGCCGTTACGCCGGCGATTCCATTACCAACAATTACGACGTGCTTCATGTGAACGGTTAGAAGAGATGAAGGGTACGGATGCAGCGGTCCACAATAACGCGCAGCCGCCTGCGACTGTCAATGGTATGATCGACAATCGTATGCCACGTTACATGTTGAGAGACACGCACCGTTCCTGCAGTGGGCGATTTCGGCTCACCCGGTCCGGAGTTGGTCCCTATCTTCGAGATCAATACCAATAGACTGCACACGAAATCCACATGCACTACGGGATAACGGGAAATTCCAGAAAGGACATCATCTGGCGTCCCCTTGCCGGACTGGTAGAACTGCTCGCAGACCAACAGTTGCATTTTACACTGGACCGGCCGCTGGCAGACGGATTGGCGGAACGGGGTCTCTCTACCGGCGGAGCTGCCGGCTCTGCCGGCATTCGCAAGCTGACGGAGACGTGTGACATCATCCTGTCCTTCGGGGGAGACGGCACCTTGCTGCGGACGGCCCATGAGGTCTCTATTTCCGAGGTGCCGATTCTCGGTATCAATATCGGCCGTTTGGGCTTTTTAGCCGACATCGAGATCACCGACGTCGCGAAAACCGTCCAGCGGCTGGAGCAAGGGAAATACGATATCGTCAATCGCTCCGTGCTCGACGTGGACCTGAGTGCATTCGGAGAGTCAAAGCCGCGCTATGCATTGAACGAATGCATCATAGAACGCGGAACCAAGGCGAGCTTGATCGCCATAGAGGTCAAGGTCGACGGCTCCGAGCTCAACACCTACTGGGCGGACGGGCTGATTTTTGCCACGCCGACGGGATCCACCGCGTACTCGCTGTCGGTCGGCGGTCCGATTATCGCTCCGGGTGCCGGCGTAATGGTCCTGACGCCCATTGCCCCACATATGCTGACGGTCCGTCCGGTCGTGATCCCGATCGACTCCCTCATCGAAGCAACGGTATACGCCTCACGGGCTCCGTATGTCGTGGCCACGGACGGTCGGACGAGCGTCCACAGCCGTGAGCACGTCCCCATCCGCATCCGTCAGGCGAAGCACAGCGTCAAACTCGTCAAATTCCACGACCAGGCGTATTACGAAACGCTGCGCAACAAGCTGATGTGGGGCCAGGGCAAGTATCGGTTTGTGAGGCATTGGACGGGAAGAAGAGAACGCTAGGCGTTCAATAGTCTTCCCCTTTGAAGGAGGCCGGGGTCAGCGATGCAAAAGCTTCGGGATCCATGTTTCAGCTATCAGGAACGGGAGTGAGGGTTCGGCAGTCCTCGCTGCGCTCGGAATTTTTGAAAA
>CAZIIP010000042.1:0-15136 GCA_964539455.1 uncultured Rhodothermales bacterium | reverse complement strand
CGGGGTACAGGGTACGCTCCGTAAGAAAACCTTTTACCGTTGACGGCCGGACGTATGCCCGCGGCAGCCTGGTTGTGCTGGTTGGCAGAAATCTCGAGAAACAAGCGGAAATGGCCGGCGATCTGGGGCGAATCGCCCGGACTGCGGGTGTCCAGATAGTGGCACTGCCTTCCGGCCGCGTGGACGACGGTATCGATCTGGTATCTCCCAATAGCCGTCCGCTGGCCAGGCCAAAAGTCGGCCTGCTCGTCGGATCTCCTTTTTCCTCTTACACGGCGGGACAAATCTGGTATCTGTTCGACAAATGGACCGGCTTCGGCATCTCCCGTCTTCGACGAGATGCACTTGCACGTCTCGATTTAAGCGAATACGACGTGTTGGTGCTACCCGGCGCATATGAGGCGCCGTTCGACAGTATGGAAACCGTCCGCTTGGATGCGTGGATTCGCAACGGAGGGACCCTTGTAGCGACCGAGGGCAGTGCGCTTTCGATAGCGGAAGGAGGTCTCGGGCTCAGGGACGTTGCGTTGGTGAAGGAGGCGCAACCGCACGAGGCGGATGAAACGGAGAAGCCGAAGCCGCCGCCGTCTGCGTACACGCCCTATGCGGCACGGCGAGATTCGGCCGGGCTGAACAGAATTCCCGGTTCCGCATTTCTGGGACACCTCGACACGACCCATCCGCTCTCATTCGGTTTGAGTGAACGGCTGTACACGCTTCGGTTTTCGTCGACAGCCTTCATGCCGTCCGACGGATGGCAAACGGTCGGCTACTACGACAAGGATCCGGACCGGTTGCTGGTTGCCGGCTATGCCCGGCGTGCACATCTCGAAAGACTGGCGGGGATGGCTTTTGCAGGGGTGGAATCTATCGGCCGGGGGCAAGTCGTTCTTCTTGCAGACAACACTCAGTATCGCATGTTCTGGATTGGTCCGTCAAGACTGATGCAAAATGCGGTGCTGTTGATGCCCGGGATGTGATGCGTGCCTTTGCGGATCGAATAGTATATTAGCCGCTCTTGAAGTCGCCTGCACTTTTCAACCAACCCGAAATCCGCGTACACATGGCGAAGCAGCGAAAGATCTTGTTGAACGAGAATGAGATTCCGGAAAAGTGGTACAACATTACGGCAGACATGCCGAATCCCATGTTGCCGCCGTTGAATCCGGCGACGCTGGAGCCTATCGGTCCGGATGCACTCGCGCCCATATTCCCCATGGGGCTGATCGAACAGGAGGTCTCCCAGGAGCGCTGGATCGAGATCCCCGATGAGATACGGGACGTGTATCGGGTATGGCGTCCGACACCCCTGGTGCGGGCGCACGGTCTGGAAAAGGCGTTGGACACACCTGCCAAGATTTATTATAAGTGGGAGGGGGTAAGTCCCGCAGGCTCGCACAAGCCGAACACGGCGGTTGCCCAGGCATTTTACAACAAGCGTGAAGGCGTCAAGCGCATCACGACCGAGACCGGCGCCGGGCAGTGGGGGAGTGCGCTCGCGTACGGTTGCCAATTATTTGGTCTCGAGTGCGAGGTTTACATGGTGCGGATTTCGTACGACCAGAAACCGTACAGAAAGCTGTTGATGAATTCCTGGGGATCCGAGGTTCTCGCATCGCCGGGGCCGAAAACGGCAGCGGGACGCAAGATACTCGAGCAAAATCCCGATTCACCGGGAAGTCTGGGCATTGCCATATCGGAAGCGGTGGAACGTGCCGTGGCCGACCCGGACACGAAGTATGCGTTGGGCAGCGTCCTGAATCATGTGCTCTTGCACCAGACGGTGATCGGCCAGGAAGCGGTGAAGCAATTCGAGATAGCCGGTGATTTCCCCGATATGGTGATCGCGCCGTTCGGTGGGGGATCCAACTTCGCGGGCATTTCTTTCCCCTTCCTACGCTACAACCTTACCGAAGGAACGAACGTGCGGTGCATTGCCGTGGAGCCGGCTTCGTGTCCAAAGCTCACAAAAGGTCAGTTCCGATATGATTTTGGCGATACCATCGGGATGACGCCACTGCTGCCCATGTACACCCTCGGGCACAATTTTGTACCTGCGCCGATCCATGCCGGTGGTCTGCGCTATCACGGTGCCGGAGTCATTGTCAGCCAGTTGCTACGTGACAAGCTCATCGAAGCGGTTGCCATCCATCAACTCGAGTGCTTCGAAGCGGGAGTGCTGTTTACCAATGCCGAGGGCATTCTGCCTGCACCGGAAGCCACTCACGGAATCGCCATCGCCATTCGTGAGGCGCTCAAGTGCAAGGAGGAAGGAACGTCGAAGACGATCTTGTTCAACATGTGCGGACACGGATTCTTCGACATGAGTGCCTACCAGGCGTACTTCAACGGCGAGTTGGAAGATCATCATCTGACCGATGATGAACTCTATGCAAACTTGAGAGAACTCGACACACCGATTCCGGACTGATCGATCGCTTGCGAGTGCGTGCGTTTGTCCACAAGGGCGCTTCTCGTTGCGCAATAGAACAGCAAAACGCCCCGCCGGATTGTTTCGTCGAGGCGTTTTGTATTGCAACCTTCCGATCGCTGTAGTCTATTTGATCTCGATTTTCATCGGTCTGCTATCCTCCGTCTTCGGGAGTTCGATTGTCAGCACACCGTCGGCAAAGTTTGCCTTGATATTTTCGGGCTCAACTTCGCGTCCCAGATCGAACGACCGGAAGAACCGGCCATACCACCGTTCGACTCGGTGGAATTGCGGTTTGCTCTGCTCGTCGCTCTCGAAGCTGCGCTCGCCGCTGATTTGAAGTTTGCCGGCCTCATAGGTGATGTCCACGTCCTCGCGGGTCAGGCCCGGAAGATCCATATGGACCAGGTAGGCATCTTCTTTCTCCACAAGATCCACATTGGGTGACCAGATGGAGGACGAGCGGGCTTCTCCCTGTTCGTTATACCGGTTGAACAACCGGTCTACCTCGCTCTGAAGCGATGCAATGGGGCTGAATGGTGAATAACGCATCAGGTTCGACATGGTACTCAACTGGTTTGGTTTTAAGATTTCTGAATATGCATGTTCTCTGTAACGAGCGCCTTTTCTTTCTGCACTCACTCATAGAAATCTCAAATCCCGTGCCAATCCTGATGGCGACGTTTATGCTACGGGACACCTGAAAAGAAGTCAGTCAACCCCTGAGGTGCGTCGTTAAAATTGTCAGTTTCGATCGCGGAAGTGTCAGGTTGACATGCCCGGTTTCAGGTATGTCGACTACTGAGTAGCCCGAACTTCGCGGTTCAGTACATTGACGGCTTCCTTGTAAAGGAGGCGCGCGCGCATGGGCCGGTCGCCGATACAGACAACGCCCAATTTGCCGAATTCCGACAGTGCCCCGATGAGATGAAATACCACCCCTTGCTGCGTCGCGCCGTCGAAGTGGAGTCCGTGAAAGGCGGAAATATCGATCAGGTCTTCAGGTGAGAGGCCTTTGTAGGCAGGATGCTGTAGGTTGTCCGACGCGTAGTAGTAGCAGGCACGGCCGGTGGGGGTCTGGTATCGCCCGGCCTCCGCATCATAGCTCCCGTCGGTCAGAAACTGCAGCATTTCGAACGGGTGCGTGGTGCCTCCTTTTCTGAGGTTAATCTCGATGGCATACGGTTTCCATCGGTCGTCTTCCTTCCGAGCGATGAAGTCGATGCCGAACCTGCCGAGAACGTCTTCCTCCCGGAGTACCTCCGAGACCCGGCGGGATGCCTGGGTGATTTCCGCCCGATACGATGGGTCGGCCGGAAACGTGCAACCTAGAAAGATCTGGCCCGACGGACCACCCAGTACCTGATCGTGCGTGGAAATGATCCGAATTTCGCCAAGTGGATCGATGCGACACTGGACCGAGGGTGATCGTTTCGGATCTCCTTCCAGAAACTCCTCTGCGATACCCGTCATTTCCTTGAAGCGGGCGATATAGTGCTCCCAGATTTCGTCTTGTGCCTCGAACCGCAGACGGGAAGGCAGGGAGGCCTGAATCCACGAGACGAGTGCCTGGCCTTTGGCCGGCGAACCGGAAAAAGGAAAGATGGCGTTTCCTTCCCCTGAGAATCCCTCATTGAGCTTGACGACGGCGCGTTCCAATCCTGGATTGCGGGATTTGAGTTCCGAGAGTGCGTCTACGAGATCCGATTCGTCGCGGAGGTTTTCGAAACCGTCGGGAATGGGGACCTCGGCACGCTTGAAGGTTTCCCTGCTCCCGCTTTTGGATCCGAAGTAGCGAAGCGCCGGATCGCAGGCATAGAGCGGAATGTCGAGTTTGACTGCCAGCGTGCGTTCAAGGTTCGTCGTATTGAAGCACGCCATGTGGGCGGTAGCCGGATTGCCGATCGTCTCACGGATGCGGTGCATCAGGCGGGGACGGTTTAAAATTTTCTTCGAGAGGGCCTGGGGAGATGCATCGTAGCAACTGAGCAGTGAGAGACGCTTTCGTGCATGGGTACCCGGAATGCCGTGCAGAAGATGCAGGTAGTAGTCGATGATGCCGGCTGCGATGGGCTGTGACGTGACGAAAATAAGACGGGTCTGCGGCATCCGCAGCAGCATCAGCATAAACAGCAGGCGCTCCTCGTAATGGTGAACACCCGAAATTTTCGAGAGAACCTCGGTGTGCAGACTCAGGCTGGGAACGACCACTACGGTGCGCTTCTCCCTCGTATCGCGAAACGTCTGACGAAAGAGCCCGGGAAGTCGCGCCTGCAGCCGCTCAAAAGCGGCACGTTCTGCTTCCGATCCCGGCTCCGGCATGTCCTCGGCAGAGGGCCGGCCGTCAATGAGATTCAAGCCCAGTACGTCCGAGTGCGTCTTCATGACGCTAAAGTTGGCTAACTGATGTTTGGACCGGCTTCGATAATCGCGGGTGACGATTGATCCCGAAACTGTTCGAAATTTCTGTCGAACAGTCTGGCCAGCCTGCGTGCGGCCTCGTCGTACGCCGACGGGTCGGCCCAGGCATCGCGGGGTATCATAATGTCTTCAGGTACACGAGGACACGATGTAGGAACATGCAACCCGAATACTTCATCTTCAACCATAATCGCATCATTCAGGCTGCCGTCGTGGATCGCGTCGATAATGGCCCGGGTATGCGGCAGGCTGATGCGGGTGCCGGAACCATAGGAGCCGCGGATCCAGCCGGTATTCACCAGCCAGGCCCTGGTGTTGTATTTCTTCAATTTTTTGGCGAGCAGCTCGGCATAGACACTCGGATGCCATACCAGAAAGGCCGCTCCAAAGCAAGCGGAAAACGTCACCACGGGCTCGGTGATACCCATCTCGGTGCCTGCTACTTTGGCGGTATAGCCACTGATAAAGTGGTACATCGCCTGCTCGGGTGTCAAACGGCTGACCGGCGGTAGCACCCCGAATGCATCGCATGTCAGAAAGATAACATGGTTGGGGTGCCCCGCGATCGCCGGCGTTTTGGCATTCTCTATGTACTCCAGCGGATAGGAGGCACGGGTATTTTGCGTGATGGAGTCGTCGGAATAGTCCACGAGACGCGTCTTTTTATCGTAGGTGACGTTCTCGAGGATGGTTCCAAAACGAATCGCCCGAAAAATCTCCGGCTCCGAGTCATCTGAAAGGTCGATCGCTTTTGCATAGCAGCCGCCTTCGATATTGAAAACGCCTTTTCTGGTCCAGCAGTGCTCGTCGTCACCGATCAGTGATCGTTTTGGATCCGCGGACAGCGTCGTTTTTCCGGTGCCGGACAGACCGAAGAAGAGGGAGACGTTTCCATCTTTTCCCTCGTTTGCAGAACAGTGCATCGAGAGCACGCTTTGCTTCGGCATGAGGTAGTGCATAAGGGTAAACACCCCTTTTTTCATCTCTCCTGCATATTCGGTGCCCAGGATGATCATCTCCCGTCGTTCGAAGCTGAGGTAGATGCTTGTGGTCGACGTAAGGTGCGACGTGTACCGGTTTGCCGGAAATCTTCCCGCGTTCATTACGACGTAATCCGGCTCCCCGAAAGCTTCGAGCTGTTCCGGAGTGGGCCGGATGAGCATGTTGTGCATGAACAGCCCGTGGTAGGGCCGGGTGCAGATGATGCGGACTTTCAGCCGGTAGGCAGGATCCCATCCGACGAAACCGTCCGTCACATACAGCCGAGAGCATATATTGAAATAGTCTACCGCCCGTTGCCGGCTGATCTGGAAGGTGTGTTCGGCAAGCGGCAGATTAACCTTTCCCCACCAGATGTCGTCGGCACTGTCGGGGTGTTCCACGATTCGCTTGTCCGCCGGACTGCGTCCCGTCTTTTCGCCTGAGTAGATTACGAGCGCTCCGGTGTCCGATATGGCACTTCCCGGATCGAAACGCAGTGCCTCTTCGTATAGCGCCGCCGGAGAGAAATTCCTCAGTACCGTATCGTGGTGGATGCCGTATCGGGAAAGGTCAAAACGATGCATAGTGGGGTGCACTTCTACGCGATATGAACCGCAGGTGAGATGAGGGCAGGAAGGCAAGAACCGATCTGGGGGCAATTAGGTCCCTGTGCTGGCGCTGGATGGCAAGATGGCGCTACAATTGACGCTGCGTTATCAGCACGTCATGGACCGGCCGGCGGGAGGTGACAACAGGGTGTGCGCCGCATGAAAGCTGCACCAGGGCCTGAGGAAATGTGGAGAGCTCCAGACGGTCGGATATCTCCGTTCGATAGTGCTCGGATTCAACGGGGGCATGAATCGGGAGCGCGCACCTCCCGGAGAGTGCTGATTTCAGCATCACGTTGGCCAGTGCCCGACCGGCTGCAAACCAGGAGGCCGTATTGTCTCCCGCGGTACCTATCAACACAAAATCGACGTCCGAGGCCTCCGGTTTGTTGTCATACCGGGAGGCATACCCATTTTGATGGATGATCTCCCGGTTCGGCGTCTTTTCCGACAACCGCAAGGCTTTCAACTGGGCTTCCCACTCGGCTCGTTCCGCCAGAACGGATGGATCCATCGACTCTCGGCCGATTGCGTCCGCGATCGTCTTCTCGAGCGTCCTTTTGTCGGAGCCCTCCTCCACATAGGTGATCTCGACGCCCAGCCGCTTGATCACGGGATCGACGGTTTTGCGTAGCGGACGTTTGTCGGATCCGTCGTCCAGCGGTTGCATCGTGAGGGCTTTGAAGAGCAACTGATCCTCAAACTCAGGCTCCAGCGAATCTCCCAATCGAACGACGGCAAGAAGATCTTCATCGGTCAAATCCGGAAATGTATGGAGATTGGCGGCATAGCCGAAATACCGCATGGCGACCGTTAGATAGTGAAGGGCGGCCCCGCATCCGATAATGAGGGCACGGTCTTCCGGATCGCTTGCGGGCAGACTGCGGCTTCGGTCGGCATAGAGCCGAAGATCACTTCCCGTGATTTTGAACAGCCAGGGCTGGATATTGTAACGCGACGGGGCCAGCACGGCATAATTCAGCAAGAACCGCAACTTCTCGGAAGCGGACCCTTCAGACGGAAAGTCCGTCTCCGGAACAAGCCAAGGCTTTTGACTGCGTGCGTGCATTACCCGAATAATGACCTATCGGTCGACCGATTCGTCGGTCGCCGATTCCGGCAATAGCGACTTGCCGAAACTGTGAATCGTGAATACGGGGTGGGCGGCTGCGCGAACGACCTTTTCGGCAACGCTGCCGAGCAAGAGCCTCTCGACCCCGGTGAATCCATGCGTGCAGAGCACGATCAGGTCCATATCATGCCGCTCCGCATAGGTGAGTATTTGATGGGCCGGATCACCGCCTTGCACGACGACATTGACATCGACGTCGGGACCTTCGGCATTTTGTGCAAGATGCAAGAGCGCCGACCGGCTGCGGTCCATGACCTCTTCCGCACCGGGATAGATGGCCTCTACGCCGTACACCAGCGGGAGATTGACATGGGCAATCACATGAAGCAAATCCATGCCGGCATCGTAGGCCGCCGCAAGCGATTTGGCATAACGCACCAACGGTTCCGCATGCTCCGAAAAGTCTACCGGTACCAGCAGCCGCTTGACGTCGAGACCTTCGTCACCCACCGTGTCGGGATTCACCGTGAATACCGGGCACCTTGCATGCCGGATGATTTCCTGCGTAACGCTGCCAAGCATCCACTTCTTGATTCCTTTTCGGCCATGCGTCCCCATTACGATCAGATCGACATCGTGATCTTCTGCGTAGGAGAGGATGGCCGGACCCGCCGCATCGTCCGTTATCTGGGCCTCGACGACGTTGATCGATCCCAATCGTGCACGGCTGGAGTGCGCACTCAACTGTTCGCCTGCCGCCTGCTTTAAATTGTCGATAACCCGCCCGTCCTCGAAGGCGGGATAGAGTGTGTCCAGGCCGTAGGACGGAATCATCATGGGCCAGATCACGACGTGGACGATATGCAATTCGGCTTCGTACCGTTTCGCCAGCGCCGTGGCGTGCGCAAACGCACTCTCCGCACACTGCGAAAAGTCGGTCGGAAACAGGATTTTTTGAATCGATAACATGATTCCCGGAAAAACGCCGTCCACGCGGGCGGGACCATTCAGATAGCCCGGCGGAAATCGAAAACGTGCGGAGCGGACATACCGCTCCTATTTGATTTAAGTGTAGTCTTATGTGCCGGCGAGGGGTGACGGGAGCCCGGACGGTAAATCTGCGGGGGAAACTGTAGGCTACAGGTGGGGGAAATCCCCGCACTGATCACTTATATATACTGCAAATACGAGAGTTAGTCGATACGCGAAATCTTCTTATTCACGAAGTGGAGCCGGTGCCGGGTCAATCAGGATCTGTTTACACGGCTTGGTTGGTTGCTACGGGAGGCTCTTTTGCATGTGGCAAGGAACCAAGGGCGCTGTCTGGCCCTAGCCGGTGCGTTCGCCTTCGACCCACTGCACGGCATGTTGCATAAGTTCCGCTGCCGTGTTGAGGTTCAGCTTTTCCTTGATTCTGGCGCGGTAGGATTCGACCGTCTTTACGGAGAGGTGCAGCCGTTCGGCAATTTCGCGTGTACTCAGGCCGCGGCCGGTGAGTTCGAACACCTCGAGTTCGCGATCGGAGAGCACATCGAGGGGTGATTCCGCCAGGCTGCTGTGTCCGGATGCCATGCTCAGCAACAGTCGTTCGTTGATCTCATCCGAGACCCAGATGCCCCCACGGAGAACACGACGCGCCGCGGTTACGATAACCTCACCCGCCTCCAGTTTCATAATATAGCCCTTGGCGCCGGCACGCAGGGCACGTTCGGCATAAAGCGACTCATCGTGACGCGACACGACCAGCGCCTTGGTGTGTGGCTTGATGACCTGAAGATGTTTGATGAACTCGAGACCGCTCATCCCCGGCAGCGAGATATCCACAATGACGAGGTCGGGATCGACGTCCTCGAGCATCGTCAACGCTTCTTCCGCGCTGGCAGCCTGACCGCACACTTCGAGGTCCATCTCGGCATCGAGCGAGAGCGCCAATCCCTTGCGCATGAGTGGATGGTCGTCAATGACGAAGACTTTCTTCTTCCGATCGTCCATGTAAGTGCTGGTGTTTGCGCCCGGTCAACCTATGGCTGCGATTGGAGCAGTGTGGCGTTTTGCAGTGTGCATGTAATCACCGTGCCGGGTGTCCCGTCCGGTGAGGTTGTGATGTCAAGTGTTGCCCCGATAATACGCGCCCGATAGGCCATCGTTCGTACACCAAGGCCCTGGTGGTCCCTCCAGTCGTCTGCAAATCCCGAACCGTCGTCTTTGATCCACAACCGAAGCGCATCTTTTTTTGATGAGAGGCCCACCGTAACTTCCGTTGCGTGGCCGTGCTTCACCGCGTTGCTAACCGCTTCCTGGGCGATCCGGTACAGGTGAGATGCGGTCGTTTCGTCGTGTATGGAAGCGTCCCCCTCCTCTTCGAACGCGCACCGGATACGAAATAGACGCTCGGCGTTTCCGGCCAGACGGCGCAGGGCGGAAACGAGGCCGCGTGCCTCTAGGTCGACAGGAACCAGGCTTCTGGCCAGGGTTCGGGCGAACTGGTCGGATTCCTTGATAAGTACCGTGATTTCTTCTACATCTACCGCTTCCTGCCGGCCCTGATTTCGGAGGCGACGACCGAGGCTCTGACTTATGAGTCCGATTCCGGTCAACATCTGTCCCAAGCCATCGTGCAGGTCCTGGCCGATGCGGCGACGCTCCTGGTCGGTGATTCGCAGAATCTCTTTCTCGAGTCTCCTTCGTTCACTTACGTCACGGACGATGCCGGTGAAGATGCGGCGGTTTCCTCCAAGCCGCACCTCGCTTACCGAGAGTTCCAGCGGAAACGTATGACCGTCCCGGTGTTTGCCTACGACTTCGCGCCCGATGCCGATTATCCTGGCTTTGCCCGTCTTTAAATAACGGGAAATGTATTTCTGATGGTCTTCGGCATGCGGCGACGGCATCAACAAGCTTACGTTTTTGCCCAGCACTTCGTTTTCCGCCCAGCCGAAGATGCGTTCGGCAGCCGCATTGAACGATTCGATGGAGCCTTTCTCGTCAATGGTAATAATGCCGTCCTCGGTCGTCTCGAGAATCGATTGGGTGCGCGCCTCGCTGTCCTTGAGTGCCTGTTCCACCCGACGTGCGCCGCCTCGCATGCGTCTTTCGAGAAAATCGAGACGCATCGACAGCATTTCGTCACTGATGTCCTCTGTCGACAGGAAATCGTCCACGCCGGCGGCCGTCAGCGGTCCGGAGTCCAGAGCGTTCATGGAATCGACGGCGACGACCAGACAGACAGGGGTGACCATGCTCCTGATCCACCGGCAAAATGCCAAGGCTTCGGGAGAGACCCCTGCAAGCACAATCAGCGCGACGTTTCCGTGCGCAATACAGGCACGGGCCTCATCGGGAGTATCACAGATCTCCAGTCGATGCCCACGCTCGAAGAGCAGGTTCTTCAGAAACTGTCTCTCCGGCGAATCGGGACCGACAAGCAGGGTGCGATATTGATCCATTCCGCTAGCGTCCGGCATGGGGTTCGATTTGGACGGTCAGGCAAAATGCTTTTCCCGGTTGTGTACGATCAATCGTGATGTTGTATCCCTCTCGGTTTGCACGAGAAGGTTGTGTGGGCGAATCGGCGCCCCGGATCCTTATCCCCGTCCCACATGTCCGTCGTACCACATAAATTCGCACAGTTCAACGAATGGACGGTCGTTCGATACTTAGGCCGTCCTCTACCGAACCATTTATGGCGCTTATTGCACATCTGACGACGGTTCACCACGTGCAGGATCCAAGAATCCTGCACAAGGAAGCGGCATCGTTGGCCAAAGCGGATTATACCGTGTACCTCCTTGCGCAGCACGGTTGCGAAGAGACTATTGACGGCGTAAAGGTGCTTCCACTGTCTCCGGGTGGACGAAAGTCCGGTCTTAAAGGCGTTTTACTGAGAATCAGACGTCTTTTTCAATGCTACCGAAGGGTTCGTGCACTGGCTCCGGATCTCATTCATTTCCATGACCCGGAACTCATTCCGGTGGTCCGTCTCATGCGGAGGCGCACGCGGTGCATCATCTACGACATGCACGAAGACAATGCTACAAAGGGCGTTGTGCTCGGTCGACTGGTTAGAGGATTGGAGCGATGGTGTTTTGGATGGATCGATCACCTGATCCTCGCTGAGGACGGCTATGAATCGATACCGGCCGGCTATTCGGTGCCGAGGAGCTTTATCTTGAACTATTACCTGCCGGAAAGGGCTGGTGTGCAAACGGACGTTTCCGAAGTACCCGGAACGGCGCTGCTCTACACCGGTAACCTGTCCGAGGAACGCGGTCTATTCAGAATGCTTCGGTTGATGCGGATGGCCGTAGCGCATCAGCGCGCCTGGCACCTTACTCTGGTCGGGATATGCCGGCTCCCCGCGCAGCGCAGAAAGGCGGTTTCCTACATCGATGCACACGGCCTCACCGAACATGTGCGTCTGGTGGGTTGGAAGCGCTATGTACCCGTGCAGGAGATGGCACCATACTATCGAGAGGCGACAGTGGGTCTGGCGTTGCCTTCCGACAATCCAAATTGGACGCAATCCATTCCGACCAAGTTTTATGAATACATGCACCACGGGCTTCCCATCATTTGCTCCGGTGCACCTTTATGGGAAGATTTTGTGACACGTCACGACGCAGGAATAACCGTCGACTTCGAAAATGACGACGCGGCATTCCGGGGTCTGACCGAATTCCTGGGTGACCGGGACCGGGTGGAAGCTTGCAGAGAAGCAGCCCGACGGCATGCGCCGTCTTTTGCGTGGCATGTAATGGAGAAGCGGCTGCTCGAAACCTATCAGAGGTTATTGGAGAACCGGGTTGCCCGGAGCATGAGTCTATGACTGATCCGGTGAGATAGAATATATGCCTATGTGCCGGCCTTTAACTCGAAACGCCTACCGGCGAGTTCGATGTAGGGTTGCCGTTACCCGATCCCCGTTTTACGACCGATAAGCGGGGAAAAAGTCCGGGTCCGGTTCCCAAATACGGTCTAGCGATTCCTCGTGGGCTTGTCTCCGGCGAACGAGATGCTCGAAGTCAGCCTTGCTGTAAATCCTGCTCCCGGTTCGAAATGGCCGAATACCGTTCGGAGCGAATGACTCCTTGAATCTGTAGATGCCGTCCCGGGGTTGACGGCCTCCTCCGAGCACAAAATGCTCAAACTTGTGCTGCTTGAGCCACTTCATCAGTGCTACCTTGATCAGGTTGTTGGCACGGACTACGCGACCCCGAGCAGTTGCCCCCCCCAGGAAGGAGTAGGCGCGACGATCGGAGAGAAGAACGAGTTCTGCGGCTACCGATGCTCCGCCAACGTGGGCTGTGGCGAGCGCCAGGTGATCGGCAAGATGTCTGCAAAGGTTGTCGAAGTAGGAATCGCCAAAGTCGTATGTTTTTTCTGCACCAACTCTCTTCATGGTGGAACGATATATGCGGATGAAATCGGACAGGTTGCCGATTGGTGCTTCGATACTTACGGATACACCCGCTTCCCTTGCCTGTCGTAGCAGTTTCCGAGCCGACCGCTTCATGTTCCGTTCCAGCTGATCGATGGAGGGCGCAAGATCTATGACGACGTTAGGCTGCCGATCGGAAATGTTGAAGGGATACGGGAGCAGGTCTTCTTCGAACAACGAGAACCGAATAAATTCGCACACCACCCCTGAACTCAGTGCCCACTCTCTCATTTCGTTCCAGAATTGCGCGGCCGCATTGTCGCGTTTGCCGGTACCCCAGTAGTAGGCTCCGCCATATCCGTATGGGCTAAAGAGATCAAATCGTTCATGCCGCGCAGATTCAAGCCACGGCTCCTTGTTCAGTGACCGCTTAATGAACGGATAGATGATTTCGCCGTCGTCGAGATGAAGAACCGCCGCAACCGCCGTATCTCCCGTTCTTTCCGCATCTATCGCAACATATGCGGGATGCATGTGAGCGGGCTGATAGGGAGAGCGCTCCCACATGGAATACCATCGGGCACGATCTCGCGAATCCTTCGCGCAAAGGATATCGAACACACATTTGCTCACCTTCGGTACAAATCCGGATTTTTCCTCAGAGATTCGAAGATTCGGTGATAGGTCACGGCCTGTTCGGCGCGATTAAGCCGTTCGCGTGCGATGCGCATCCCTCTTTCGCCGGCTGTTGAGAGTGTATCGGGCTCGTCAAGAAGCGATCGGATACGCTCGGCGAGAAGGACGGGATTCTCAGCAGGTACGTACCAACCTGTCCGTGTTTCGTCAACAAAGCGGGTCATCCAACCGGGATTTGTGACGATCACCGGTGTTCCTGCACCGAGACTGTCAAAGAGTTTGGCCGGCGAATTTGCCGACAATACGGGCAGATCGATAAAAGGAACCAGTGAGAGGTCCGCCAGACGAAACCAAGTCAACGTATCCTTCCTGGGTTGCGGTGGCAGGAGGTGCACGTTGGATTGTCTCTCTGCGAGCCGTCGTAGCATTGGTTCGTGGAAACCGTAACCCATAAAAACAATGGCAAGGTCATTTCGGTCCGCCAGCTGCTCCGACATTTGAGCAAGCGAGGGGATATCATTTGCTCTGCCGAAAGTACCTGCGTACAGAACAATGCGCCGGTTCTCGAAGTGATGCCTGGCACGCAAGCGCTTAATCTCTTCATCCCGAATGGCCTCCAGCAAATCGAGGTCCGTGCCGTTCAGCATAGTGGTAACCTTTCTTTCCGGAGCACCGTGCTTTACGATGTGGGATTTCATGTCCGGTGATAGCGCCACAATGTGTCCGGCAGAACGATACAACCGCTTTTCAAGTCGTTTCAGTTCTCGTGCGACGAAGTTGCTGTCGATTGCACCCATCTGAATTGGAAAGTCGGGCCACAAATCTCTCACTTCAAAAACCCAGGGGATGCCGAGACGCATTGCTGCACGGTGTGCGACCCACGCAGCAGTCAGGGGCGTTGAGGTCCCCCATATGACGTCGGTTTCCCAAAGGTCGTTGCTTTTAAGCAATGCGCGAAAGGCAAAATGGGCAAATGAGGCGGCGCGCTGCAGGAGACCCATATTGTTCGAATATGGGATATTGTAAGAGATTTCGCTCACGCCGTCAGGCAACCAGGGGAAATCGGTTGATAGCCGGCGGTGCTTCCACGCGTCCGTAGTTACGACGGTGATGTCATGCCAATATGAGAGCCTCTTCAGCAACGCATAATGGCGAGAGGTCGCGCCGCAATCAGGATTGTGATAGTACTGATAAAAGAGAACGATATTCATCCGAACAGGTTGAGGCTGCGCACGCTACTTGTCTCGAAGGTACCGAAGACAGCCACTTAGTGAACCTTCCATCCGCAGAAATTTGAGTGCCTGGTCGGCTTGGGCAGCATGAATACCTTCCGGGAGCGTGCCGGCAAACAGTATTCGTCGATTCGGGTCGACTTCCTGCAGGAAAGCCATAGCCCGCCTGTCCAGCAGCAACCTTTTATCGGCCGTCTTGAAAAGCGCACTCCCGAGCATGCCGGCTTCATATGTCCCGGAAGCGGTACGCAATTCAAACTGGCAGAACCCGTATTTCCGGTACTGAGCCTTGATCTCGTTATCTTCGATATTGGATTCGCAGGCATCCGCATCGCCGCCTTCAGACGGGGAGATAAGCCATAGTCCGTAAGTTTTCTT
>CAZIIP010000041.1:7113-15215 GCA_964539455.1 uncultured Rhodothermales bacterium | reverse complement strand
GGTACGGCCGATAGCGCGGCGGCTCCTGCATACATGCCACTCTCTTGTTCTTTTGCAGGCGGTTTCGGTTCAGGCTTGAGGGCCGGTTGGGGAAATGCGGACACGCGCGAGCGTTCTTCGTCCGACAACGCCCGCGGACCGGGGGGTTGGGAAGAAGGTGGCGTTGCCGTCGCGGCAACGGCGCCGGCCCCGGTTCGCGCCGATGACCCTGCCGGCACGGAAGGTTTCCGGTGATGCTGCGGTTCACCCGGTCCCTCCGGTGTCTGTCCACCGAGCTTTGCAAGCACTTCCTCCAGATCGACCGACCGCTCCAGATGGCTCATCTTCAACAGGGCCAATTCGAGCTTCAGCCGAGGTTGCGGCGCATTCCGAATCCGCTCCTGCGTGGCATCGACCAGCATAAGCATGCGCAGGAGATCGGCCTCGGAGAAATCGGCGGCCGCGTCCATATACCGCTTTCGTGTACCGGTGTCTTCTTCGATCAGATCCGGCTTTTGCGTGGTCAGCGCCACCAACAGATTGCGGATATGCTCCGCAAGTCCGGCCAGGAACTCCTGAAAGTCGTAACCGCGGTCAACGAGCGTGGCGACCAGACCCAGGATTTCCGCACGGCTCCGCTGCTTCACGAAGCCGGTGACCTGGAAAAACAGGTCCGAACTCACCACCCCGAGTGCCTCCGCCAGTTCATCATATTCGAGTGTGGTACCGCAAAGAGATACCGCCTGGTCAAAAACCGAGAGGGCATCGCGTAGTGCCCCGTCGCCCTTTCGGGCCATGAGAATGAGCGAGGCATCGTCTGCTGTAATGTTTTCCTCCCTGCAAACGTGCCGCAGACGCTCCACCGTTTCATTCACGCCGATGCGCCGAAAATCGAACCGCTGGCACCGTGACAGAATGGTTGGGAGCACCTTGTGCGGTTCGGTCGTCGCAAAGATGAACAGCACATGCGGCGGCGGTTCCTCCAGCGTTTTGAGCAACGCATTGAAGGCTGCATTGGAAAGCATGTGCACTTCATCGATGATATAGACCTTCTTCCGCGCACCCTGAGGCGGGATGAGCACCTTCTCACGTAGCGCACGTACGTCTTCTACCGAATTGTTCGAGGCAGCGTCGATCTCGATGATATTCAGGCTGCGTCCCGCCTCGAATGAGCGGCAGGACTCGCAGGTGCGACACGGTTCTCCATTGTCCCGATCATCAAGTGGCGTGGTACAGTTGATCGCCTTCGCTAAAATGCGCGCCGCCGTTGTTTTGCCTACGCCTCTCGGACCACTGAACAGATAGGCATGAGCCAACCGGTCCAGACTGATCGCATTGCGCAGCGTAGCCGAGACGTGTTCCTGCGATACAATTTCCCCAAAAATCTGCGGCCGGTACTTTCTGGCCGTGACGAGGTATCGGGTTTCTGACATGCTTGGCGGCTCGTTCAGTCGCTCGGAACGCTAGTATCTGGAATGAAAATAGGAAGCAAGCCTGCGGGTTCCGAGAAACGTGGAGTGAATGGGGAAAAGAAGCTTCCGGGGCTGTGCCTGCATCCGTATCCCGGTGGCTCTTCTTCCGCTTCACGATCCAACCGGGCGCCCCGGCCGGATCACGACGGGGAGAAAAGCCCTTGGCGAGCCCCATCCCGTTCCTAGCGGCCGGCCATGACGGGTTCGGGGCGCCACTTGCGTACGATCATGTTGCGGAAGAATACTTCCGTGCCGGCTGATTGCAGCAAGATGCGCCCGCGGCGGACGCTGGCTTCGTGGCCTGCGTTGACCATGACACCGTTGAGTATGTGCGTAATCCGGCCATTGTCGGCAATGATCTCGACGGCATTCCACTCACCGGCAGGTTTTTCCGCCGTAGACGATTTGACGACGCGTGCCGGACGGCCGGCACCCCATAGGCCGCCACTCGATTTCAGGGTGGTACCGGAGTGCAACCAGATGTCACCGGCATCTCCCGGACGCAGATCATACTCGATGCCGCGCGGCCAAACATGGTCGACCTGGGATTCGGCGAGATAATAAATGATACCTGCATCACCCTGGGACCGCTGTCGCGCCGGATCCGTCTGCTTGCCCAACTGGTACTCGAATTTCAGATGGAAGCTTTCGAAGGCTTCCTCCGTGCGTAGATATCCCACGTCGCTACCGGAGATGCGCAATTCGCCTCCTGAAATCTGAAAATTGTCATTGGGATCGCGATTGCGCCCGTATTTCTGCAGATAGGTGACCCAGCCGTCCAGGTTGTCGTCCTGAAAAAGTTGCCGGAAATCCGGCTCCCCTTCACTTTCCGGAACGTCCTGGAACAAGCTCTTTTTTTGGTTGACGTACTGCTTTTGGTTGACGTACTGCTCGCCGTTTACCGGTACGACATTGGATACCAGAAAGATGAAGTCCTGGTAGTCTCCGTCATTCCCTTCCTCCATACAAACCACAAACGTGTCGTCGACGATCTCGCCGTCCTGACGTTTGGCCGGGTAGGTCCGTACGGCGAAATCCGCGTGCTCCGGATAGAATTGCTGGTTCCACCTGTTTTCCTCGTAGATCACGTGGTCCCTCGTCTCCACAAAAAGCGCAAATATACCTTCGCCCGGATCAAACGTCGTTCCACCGTCGAGGAGACTCGGGAGCAACGTCTTATGCTCGTGCCAATCTCCCGACTCGGAAAGGATCCCGACGGTCCGCCGCTGCGGCACCATATCGTCTGCCGGGTAGTATCCGAAGGGAATAGTACCGTCGCGCGAAAAACGGGCGATCGGCAACACGGTTACCGGACCCGGAGCCGCTCTTCGAAACCGTTCATACGGAATTTGCTCGCCGGCAATTCGGCGTCCGGCTTCGTAGTTACGGTCTTCCCAGCCGGCATCGATGCGGTATCCAAGCGCCACGAATACATCGGCCAGTGTCGGTTCCTCGATTACGTTCAAACCGCCGATTCCCAAGGCCCTTACCGGGATTCGGATTCGCCCATTGCCGACCGTTTCAAAAACCAGTTCGTCGTCGATTACGCCCACCTGATCGAAATTCGGCGCGAACCGCACGAACAAAGATGCCGACTGCCCGGGATCGATCACCTCCGGCAGGGAACGCTCGAAGGTGAGTACGGAAGTTCCTTCGACCGTCGGTACGATCGGATCGATGGCGACGGCCGCGCGGGACGTATTGGTGAGCACAAGAGAGTGCAATCGGCTTTGTGAACCACTGACGGCCACAAACACCAGTTCCTCTTCGTCCGCCACGATCGAGCCGGGCACCTGTGCCCGTAACAAGTCCCCTCCCGTCACGCCAAACACCACCACACACAGTACCGTGCGGATGAATGTTCGAAATGCCATAATTGCCTCCCTTTAAGCGCATTCCGTCATGTCACGAGACCCGTATCCCGTCCTTCAGGAACAACGCACATTATCCAATGCACTTCCATCAGTAGCCTCCATGGAAGCACTTCCTCGAATCTAATGTACGCTTTATGCGGATTGTTGCAAGTGGAATTCGTAGCAAAAACTGCGAAAGTCGTCACTTCGGACCAAAGTTGTACGCAAAACCAACCCACGGTATCAGCGGCCACCCCTCTTCATCCAGTATCTCCGGCGAGGTCAGAAATGCGAGATCCACGGTGATTCGATCACCGAAGAACCGGACGCCCGCCGATACGATCGCATGGTACGAATCGGCATCTCCTATGAGGTAATTCTCCGAGATCAGAGCGACGTTATCGGACAACTGGTGGTTGCCGCCGGCCATAAATGCCGGCCGGTCCATGAAATCACCCTCACTCCATCCTACTGCCAGTCCCAGGGAAAGCGATGCATGCGGAGGACCGATCGTTCCGACGCCGTACACCAATCCTAAAGGGCTGATGTCCTCGGCATCCTTACCCACATAGGTAAATGCCAACAGCCCGGCGGCAACGGCACCTTTTTCGCGCTCATAAAAGGTAAATTTCGGCGCGGCATAGACGATTTGTCCACCCAATCCCGGTATGAGTGAAAAGCCTGCAGCAAGTGAAATCCCTGCACCGGGACCATAGGCCACGAAGGGAAACAGGAGTTCGTAGTCGGCCAGATAGCCGCTTTTTCGGGGGAGGCTTCTGGCTGTGGGTGCGAACAGAATACGCGAGCGGTTTGGGTCCATCCGTGAAATTCCCCGACCGTTCAGCGGTGAGATATCCTCAATCTGGGCCTTCCGTAGCGTGAACTCGATTCCCGAACGGGTTACAAAAACGAGACGCTCTTCGGTCTCGGACGAAACGGTGCCCACAAATTGCTGTCCGTCTATGAGAATGAGACGAACCTCATCGGGCGGATCGTCCTGACCGGGTGCTTGCGCGACGGACAGGCCGGCTGCGCTTGCCAGACAAAGGATGGCTGCCGAGAGGCGAATGATCAGCAAGCGGCAGTCAATGCGGTTTCCGCATTTCGACCTCTCCATCGAGGCCCGCAACTGCCTGGTCGCCTTGGTGGCATATGACAACCGGACGGCCATTGGTTGAAAGATTACGTCTGTACTCCGGCTCCTCAGTCCTTTGTCCACGTGGTATATCCCATTAGTATGCTTCCTCCCCGTTCCGAAGGTAACTCGTTGATGCGAACCTGGGAATAGCGTCGTTCATTGCTTCGGATACACAAATATAGCCCTTCACGAAGCCGCTGCAGCGGAATGGGCGACGTGCCGTATCCGGGCGGTTTTCGGATCCCGTTCCGCTCTCCTCGGAAGCAGCGGCAGCGGCCTGCGCAGCGAGAATCCCCTTGAGATCTCCGATGAGCCGACGGTACGCGGGTGCCTGTTCATTTCCTCTCCAGTCATTGAGATCGGCGGTCTGTATCTGGCGGAAGGGCAGCGGTGGGGCCGCCTCGTCGAGCCGGACGGGAACGAGAATGCTCCGCTTGAGCCCCTCGTCGGCCTCCGCGCAGACCCAGGTCGATTCAACCGAGTGTTTCGACCACAAAACGATCACACAGGAGGCGCTTTCGAGCGCATCCTCGATCACCTTATAGAAGTGAGAGCCGGCAGGAATGGTACGGTCCCACCAGACCGACCAGCCTTCTTTTTCCAGCTTTTCCGCAAGCCGTTGTGCGTGATCACGGTCTTCGGCAGCATAGCTGTTAAAAATATCGCTCATAGCATCGCCGGCCTCCTCGGCCCTTTCGAGCCTGCAGAGACATCCATCGCGTCGCAGGTCCTTCCGGAACCTCAGGCGGCATCCGTGTCGAAAACGAATACCGTACGGCTCTGATAGACTTCTCCGGGCCGAAGTACAGTTGTTGGAAAGTGAGGTATGTTAGGTGCGTCGGGGAAGTGTTGGGTTTCCAGACAGAATCCGTAGCGTTTTTCATACGCCTTCCCGCTTTTGCCAACCAGCGTCCCGTCGAGAAAATTTCCGGTATAGAGCTGAACGCCTGGTTCGGTCGTTCTGACTTCAAGAATCCTGCCCGTGGTTGACTCGAATACACGTGCAGCGGGTGCCACAATATTTGCAGATGCATTGATCACGTAGTTGTGATCGTATCCACCACCGATAAGCATCTGCTCGAAATCCTCGTCGATTCGCTCGCCGATCTTGTGCGGTGTCCGAAAATCCATCGGTGTGCCTTCTACCGGAGCGATCTCACCCGACGGTACCAATCCCGGTACCTCGGGAGTATAGAAATCCGCATTCAGAGTCAGTTCATGGTCCAGAACATCGCCGGACCCCTCGCCGGCGAGATTGAAATAGGAATGCTGTGTTAGATTGACGTGTGTCGGCTTGTCGGTTTCCGCCCGATAGTCCACCATCAATTGGTCCTCATTGTTCAGGGTATAGGAAACCTCTACGGTCAGCTCCCCGGGGTATCCTTCATCCCCGTCCGGGCTTACGTGCCGCAGCACGAGTTTGGGTCCCTCGGCGGCGTCCTCCGGCGTCGCTTTCCAGACGGCCTTGTCGAACCCGACCAGGCCGCCGTGAAGATGGTTCGGACCGTCGTTGGCAGCCAGCACATACTCCTTGCCGTCCAGCACGAAGCGGGCATTCGAAATCCGGTTGCCGACCCTGCCGACCAGTGCACCCAAATAGGGATGTTCGGCCTCGTAGGGCGCGAGCTCGCTAAATCCAAGAACAATGTCCGCGAGTTCGCCGTTGCGATCCGGTGTCCGGAGGGAAACGATAATGCCGCCCATGGTAATGATTTCGACCTCCAGTCCATGACTATTCTTCATCTTGTAGAGATCTACCGGCGTGCCGTCGGCCTTTTTTCCGAAAGGAGAACGGGTAATCATAGGAATTCTTGCAGATTGGAATTTGTGTTGGTATGTAACAAACGGGGCCAACGCCCGATCGCTCGATCGGTCGGATCGTCGTGCCGCCGGTTTTGAATCAAATCAAAGTAGTCATGCCATGCAAATTCCGCACAACGAATTCCTACTGTGGCTTGGACATGGGTCGGAGCGTAATCTCGGTCACTTCGGCGGAGCGTGGCAGCAACAGCAAGTCTCGTGTAAGCAAGGCCAGATGAGCGGGCCGTATGAGCACGTCCGGGTTATAGGAGCGGTTTTCCGCCCTGTGTACTGCCTCTTGCATCGGCGTGTCGGTGCGGCCGAGAAAAATACTGAGTACGCGAATGCCCTCGCCGTTCACCTCCTCCCGAAGCGCATCAGCAACCGCTTTGAGGGCGTGTTTGGATGCCGCATATGGACCGATACCGGCCCGGGCGGACAATCCTGACGTCGAATTGACAAAGACTATCTGGCCTTGCTTTTGCCGCAATGCGGGCAGCAGCTTCTGTGTGAGAAGGAACGGACCGCGTACATTGACCCGGAACTGGTCGTCCAGATCCCGCACCGGCGTTCGTTCGGTCTCTCCCATCGAGAAAATGCCTGCGCTGTGCACGAGGACGTCCAGGCCGTCTCCGTCATTCATCACCTGCATAGCCAACCGCTCAATGGCGTGATCCTCCGTCAGATCTGTCGGATAGAACTCAGCGGAGCCGCCCGTTGTGCGTATCTCTTCGGCGAGCCTCTTCAGTTGCGATTCGCGCCTTGCCACGAGCGCGACGTGCGCACCATGGGCGGCAAAATCGAGAACCATGGCGCGACCGACGCCCGAAGTCGCGCCGGTAACCAGGATCGTCTGTCCATCGAAAGAGGTTTCGTTCATGCTTCCATTTCCTCCAGGAGGTCGGTTTCAGCCAGTGCCTGTGCGGCGGCGCGTATCCGGTCGAAAGGCAGCCGGGCACGTTCGGCGATGTCGAGCAGGGAATGGGTGCCATCAGACAGATTGAGGACCCAGAGAATTGCCATCTGGTCGAATTCGCCGGGTCCCATCTCCCCGCCGATTGGGCGGTAGAGGCCTCGTTTCCCAAGTTGGGGCTCGCCGAAGGGCTTAAGGTTTCGGTACTTGCGTTCGGAGTCGACGATGTCCAGGATCGAAAATGCCTTTCTCAAGGAATCCGACAGGGCGGGTGCGGAAATCAGATCGAGACCGTCGGCGGATGTATGATACTCCGGGTATTTGCCGTTGGGTGTCCGCATCAAACAGCCGACGGAAAGGTCAAATCCGGGTGAGCAGTATTGCCTCTCGTCGTAACCGTACGGTATAAACGGTTCGATCTTGTACGGTTCGTCGTCTTGTCCCAGCACGTGAGCGGCTGCACGGTCGATCGGCGCGTTGCCACTCCGAGACTGTTTGTACGTGGATGGCCCCCGATCACCGATGCAGGTGAGCACGAGGCCGTGCTTGACGCGTCCGACCGACGCGCGGTTTCGTGCCAGCCACGTAATAGAGCCGATCGTTCCCGGAATGAAGAGAAAACGGTAGCTGTGGCGCTTGTGACAGTCCGCCAGGGCTTCAGCGAGCTCGGTAGCAAGTGCTATTCCCGAAAGGTTGTCGTTCGCAAGCGATGGGTGGCACGCATGACAAGATAAAAGAATCTCGTCCTCCGCCTCCCCGGGCAGATAGATCTCGCCATATGACAAAAAACCGTCTTCCAGCGTCGCGTCGATACAGACCTCATACGCGGCGTCTTCACCCTGGGCCTCCAGTTCCTGGAATGTCCGATGGGAGAGGCAAAATCCCCACTTTTCGGAATAGTAGGAGGTCCGGTACGGAATCCAGTCGGGGCGGTCCTTGAGGACGGC
>CAZIIP010000041.1:0-7103 GCA_964539455.1 uncultured Rhodothermales bacterium | reverse complement strand
CCTTCACGGTGCGCCACGGAAGGTATTCGTGTACCGGAACGGAATAGTTGAGAACATGCAGATTGTGCTCCTTGAAGTCCACCACTCTTTTGCCCGTCTGGTCCTTTATGTAGGCATCGGCGATGTTCCATTCCTTCGGTACCGTCCAGTCGAGGACGGGCGTCCCGGTCGGTACTTCATGAATCTCGAGCGGCGTGCGCTCCGCTATGGCCCGTAGCGTTTCCCTTATGCCGTTTCCCGTGATCGATCTGCAGATCGGATAGAGGCGTTCGGCAAAGGCCATCATACGCCTACCGGCCGCTTCCGTATCGAATGCTTGTCGGAGTTCGAACAGTGAGTGCATCGTTTGGAGCGTTTCCGGATTCGACAAAATAGAGATAAACGCGATGGGTAGAAGCAGGCCTGCGGTCCGCCGGCCACCGCTCCGTTAAGGTACATCTCCCTTCTCATCCGGCATTACGCTAAAGCGCCTTCGCCTCGTCATAGTCCGGATAATTCCGGTCGCGATCCGAGATCACCCTGACCTCGCCGGGCCAGTTGATGCCGAATGCAGGATCATTAAATCGCACGCCGTCTCCATGCCCGGGTTCATAGAACGTCGACATCTGGTAGAAGACCTCGGTCCGGTCCTCCAACGTCAGAAAACCATGGGCAAAACCCTTCGGAATGAACAGGGCCAACAGGTTTTCAGCGGTCAGTTCGACGGCGAAATGCTGCAAATAGGTAGGGGAATTCCCTCGCAGGTCGATGATCACATCATGAAGGGCACCGGATACACATCGGACGAGTTTGTCCTCCCCGTGGGGCGGACGCTGGAAATGCATGCCGCGGAGGGTACCCTTGCGGTGATTCATCGACGTGTTGCATTGGGCGAGCGTACCCACCAGACCGGCGCCCTCGAACTCCCTGCGACAAAACGTTCTGGCTAAGTATCCTCGCTCGTCATCGAACTTGTCCGGAACCACGACACACGCGCCCTGCAGTGGTGTAGGCTGGAATTTCACGGCAACACCTCCACTTCCGGGATGGGTACGACAAACCGCCCACCCCACTCTCGAATGAACGCCATTTGTGAGGCGATCTCGTCCTTCAGGTTCCAGGGCAGGATGAGCACATAGTCGGGTTTGGTTTCACGAATCATCTCGGGTCCGTGCACGGGAATGTGACTGCCCGGTAGTAGGTGGTTTTGCTTGTGCGGATTTCGGTCGACGGTGTAGTCAAGAAAGTCGGTTCCGATGCCGCAATAGTTGAGCAACGTATTACCCTTTGCGGGAGCGCCATAGCCTACCACGCTCTTCCCGGATTCCCGCGCATCAATCAAAAAGGAAAGCAGGCGTCTTTTTGTCGCCGCGACCCGGGCGCTAAATGAGCGGTAGGTGGCCACGTCGCACAAACCGGCTGCCGCCTCACGCCGTTTCAATTCGTGGGCGCGGTCCGAGACGGGTTTCGTTTCGTCGTGGTCGTGCCGTCCGTAGATACGCAAGGAACCACCGTGCGTAGACAGTTCTTCGACATCGAAGAGAACGAGACCGTGTGTCGCAAATACCTGTTCCACCGTAATGAACGAGAAATAGGAGAAGTGTTCGTGGTAGATCGTATCGAACTGATTGCCCTCTATCAATCGCATCAAATGGGGAAATTCGATGGTAATGAGACCTTCGGGGGCAAGCAGTCGTTTTTGGCCGGCCACGAAATCGTTCAGGTCCGGAACATGCGCAAGCACGTTATTTCCGATGATCAAATCGGCCGTAATACCCTCCGCCACAAGGTCTTTCGCCATTTCCTCGCCGAAAAACCGGACGATGCTGGGAATGCCGTTAGCCTCGGCCACTGCGGCTACGTTTGCCGCCGGTTCGATACCCAGTACCGGAATATTCTTTTCCTTGAAGTACTGCAGCAGATAGCCGTCGTTGCTGGCCAACTCGACAACCTGCCGGGTGGAATCGATACCGAACCGGTCGATCATCATTTCCGTGTAACGCTTCGCATGGGCGAGCCAGGAATCGGAGTAAGACGAGAAATAGGCGTAGTCGCCGAAGATATCTTCGGGACTCTCATATGCCTCGAGTTGCACCAGAAAGCAGGATGTGCACACGAATGCATGCAGCGGGAAAAAAGCCTCCATGCTGTTTGCGCACTCGCGCGGAACATAGGAATTGGACGGGGGCTGCATCCCCAGATCGGCGAACGTTTCGCGCGCCTGCGCGCCACAAAATCGACAGGTACCGGACGACATGGACCCGGACGTTCAGATTTCTGTTAGGTAGTATGGGATCGACCTATCGGCGGTTGATTGAAGAAATCCGGAAAGGCAACGGATACGTCAAAGCACGCACCGACACTTTCCGCCGTTCCGGTACGATCACTGCCCCGAAGCCTTTTCTTGTTTCTCCGGAAACACCGTGTCAAGTGCCTGGCCATTCCCGCTGAAATCGTAGCGCTCAATTTTTTTCAACCCGGCATTGTGCAGCGCATACGAGCAGACATTCTGCAGAATTTTCACCGGTGTACGGATGGGACTCACATTCGACTCCTCTTCCCCGTAGAACGTCGGGATGACCGTCTCGCCAATTTTCCAACCGCGGTGGTGTACCTGAAAGTGGATGTGACAGTCGAAATCGAAATAGTCGCTGTTCGCGTGGTAGGGCAAATCCTTGATTTTGTTTACGCGATAGAACTTGTATCCGGAGAAGAACTCACTGTATTTGCTGCGAAGCACTGTATTCTGAAGCCACGTAAGCACATGGTTCGCCAGATACTTGTGCAGCGGCATGCCACCCTCTAGCGGCTTTCCCGTCAGCCGGCTGCCGTAGTAAAGCGCGTATGCGGGTTCGGACGAAAACTCCGCAACCAGACGGGGGAGTTCTTCCGGCAGGTATTGCCCGTCTGAATGCAGTACGCCTACGAGGCCGAAGTCATTCTCGATGCAATAGTCGAAAATGACCTTCACACTACCACCGTAGCCCAGATTCTTCGGATTCTTAATTGCGTCCGAAGCGATCCCGAGCTTGTCGAGATTCCGCCGGCATACCTGGATTTTTTCCCAGGTATTGTCCGTGCTGCAGTTATCGACAAAAACTACCCGATACGTGAAGTGCTTCGGCATCTCGCCCCACGGGATCCTTTCGATAGTTCTCTCGATGTAACCCGCGGTATTATATGACGGGACGAAGACGCAGAAATTGCTCTCGTTTAGCATCTAATCAAGAATGGATATTAATTATCGGGTAGCAATGTGCGCCCCTCCGGGCTGCGTTCAAAAAGACTGTCCAAACCCGGCGCGAAGCATTGGTATGCGCCATGGCCCGACATGTCATAGAGCTAAGCAAGATAAACACTGTGTCGTTAAACTGCCGGGATTCACATAATTTGATTATATCGAGCACGTCTTTCCGACGCTTCACGCGGATTGGCGACGACGGTCCGCTTCACCGTTTGCTGACGTGGGTTGCCGGCACATGGCGGAAAGGCGTCACCGCACGGTCCCGTGCCCGTTGGTGCAGGCGCACTACCAGATTTTCCAGGGTGCGTCCCCGGTTTTCCAGAGGTTCTCCAGATATTTCTTTTCCTTGAGCGTGTCCATGCACGACCAGAAACCTGCGTGCTTGTAGCCTACCAGTTGTCCGGAATGGGCCAGGTGTTCTACGGGTCCTCGCTCCCAGGTGGTCTGGTCATTATCAATGATATCGATGACCTCAGGTTGAAGTACGAAGAAGCCTCCGTTAATCCAACCCTCCCCCTCGGCAGGCTTTTCGTAGAATTCGGCGACCTCGTCGCCCCGAAATCCGATCCGTCCGAATCGTTCCGGGGTCCTCACCGTTGTCAGCGTGGCCAGCTTGCCGTGTGCCTTGTGAAATGCCAGCAGAGCCTGTAAATCGATATCTGCAACGCCGTCCCCGTACGTAAACATGAAGGTCTCGTCGCCGATCCATTTTTTTAGTCTCTTCAGCCGACCGGCCGTTTGCGTATAGAGTCCGGTATCGACCAGATGGATCCGCCAGTCTGGAAGGGTGCCTTCATGGATGGTCCGATCGCCCGTAGCCAGATCGATCGTGATATCGTTGTTGATAGCGTAATAGTTGAGGAAATACTCCTTGATGTACTCCGCCTTATACCCGAGCGCGATGATGAACTCCGTCACGCCCTGGCAGCCGTATATATTCAGAATGTGCCACAAAATCGGCTTTCCGCCAATCTCCACCATCGGTTTGGGCTTCAGCACGGTTTCCTCGCTGAGTCGCGATCCAAAACCTCCCGCCAGAATTACTGCTTTC
Source organism: uncultured Rhodothermales bacterium (assembly GCA_964539455.1). GTDB lineage: Bacteria > Bacteroidota > Rhodothermia > Rhodothermales > CAYLXM01 > CAZIIP01. The sequence continues at coordinate 2,829 of CAZIIP010000041.1, read as the reverse complement.
ATGATCTAGGATATGCTGAGTTTGTGCTATTGAAACGGCGTCCCTTGCAGGGGCCCGTTGGGAATCGCTAGCCCCTGGAGTATCTGGGAAAACCATTGGTGCAAGGAACGCAAAGCAAAGCGCCCGCCGTGGTAACGGGTGGCAAAAGGTACGCGATCCTGTCAGTGGTTTCAATGAAGATCCTCCAAACGGAAAATTAGGGATCGGTCCTCCAACCGGGTGCTCAGGGGCCTAGTCCAGGCCATATGCTTGTGCAACCTCCTCTGCCGACATGATGTCGGAGTCCGCGCCGGGGATCTGATCCTTGTAGACCAGGTAGCGGCCCAGAACGAGCACATCCATGTGCGTTCGCCGGAAACACCGGTAAGCGTCTGACGGCGTACACACAATCGGCTCGCCACGCACATTGAAGCTGGTATTCACGAGTACGCCGCAGCCCGTTCGTGCCTTCCATGCCTGAAGCAGTCTGAAGTAGAGGGGATTGGTCTCTTCGTGGACCGTTTGAATCCGGGCGCTCCCGTCCACATGCGTTACCGCAGGGATCGGCGAATCGATATGATCCAGCCGATCGAGACCTTCTCCCGTTATCGTCGCATCGCGCACATCGGCAACCAGCAGCATGTAGGGGGATGCGACGTCCAGATCGAAATACGCCGGCGCCTCACCCATCAACACACTCGGTGCAAACGGCCGGAAGCTTTCCCGGAATTTGATTTTCAGATTGACGGTGCGCTGCACCTCTCGCCCTCTTGGATCGGCCAGAATGGAACGGGCACCGAGGGCCCTGGGCCCGAACTCCATCCGTCCCTGGAACCAGCCGACCACTTTTTGCGCCTCCAGGATAGCTGCGACGCGATCGGGCAAATCCGACCATTCAATCTGCTCGAAAGGGACGTTCGATTCTTCAAGAAAGGCGACGATATCCTGATCGCTGAATGCCGGGCCAAGAAATGCACCCTCCATTTGATCGGGCCGGTGCGTCAACCGCGGCCGTCCGGAATAGACGTACCACGCCACATATGCGGCGCCTACGGCACCGCCTGCATCTCCTGCCGCCGGCTGGATCCATAGCTCGTCGAAGGGACCCTCTCTGAGGAGACGTCCGTTCGCCACGCAATTGAGCGCGACACCGCCGGCCAGACACAGCCGATCTTGGCCCGTCGTTTCATGCACGTGCCGCGCCATCCGCAACATGGCTTCTTCGGTCACCGCCTGGCAGGAGCGCGCGATATCCATTTCCCGCTGGGTCAGCGGCGATTCGGGCGGACGAGGCGGCCCCTCGAACAAGGATGAAAAAGACGTACCCACCATTCTCAGTCCGGAGGGATAGGTGAAGTAGTCCATATTCAGGTGAAACGACCCGTCGTCGCTAAGCGAAATAAGATGGTCGTAGATGCGGTCGACAAACCGGGGGGCGCCGTAGGGCGCCAGACCCATCAATTTGTATTCTCCGGAATTAACGCGAAAACCGCAGAAGTAGGTGAATGCGCTGTACAACAAACCGAGCGAGTGCGGAAATTCGAGTTCCGCGTTGATAAGGATGCCGTTTCCCGAGCCCGTGCCATAAGAGGTCGTAGCCCATTCGCCGACTCCGTCGGTCGTCAGGAACGCCGCCTCCTCAAACGGCGAGGGAAAAAAAGCGCTCGCCGCGTGGCTTTCGTGGTGCTCGGGAAAGACGACGGGACCGTCGAACGAAAGGGCCTCCTCGATCAAATTCGGGATCCATATTTTTTGCTTCAGCCATACCTGCATGGCTTTGAAGAAGCTTGGAAGACCTTTTGGCGCATAGGCGACGTACGTCTCCAGCAGCCGCTCAAATTTCAGAAAGGGTTTGTCATAAAACGCCACGATGTCAAGATCGCCGCCTTCCAGGCCGCCCTCCTTCAGGCAATAATCAATGGCGTTGCGCGGAAAGTCCGGATCGTGTTTGATCCGTGTAAAGCGCTCCTCCTGGGCTGCGGCTATGATCTTTCCGTCCCGCAGCAAACACGCGGCGGCGTCGTGGTAGTAGCACGATATTCCCAGGATGTTCATGGAGGTCAAAACGGCGTTCTCGGCAAACCGACGTGCGCTGGAGTACAGCGGTAATCGCCCCGCCGGTGTCAGGCGAGATCAGCCAGATTTGCGCGGAGTGTTTCAAGCTCGGCCTTCACATCGCGCTCTTTCTGCCGCTCCTTCTCTACCACGTGCTCAGGTGCACGGTTGACGAAATTCTCATTCTGGAGTTTGCCGTGTATGGATTCTAGGAACCGTTCTTTTTGGGCGATCTCCTTCTCGAGCCGTCCCCGTTCCACATCGATGTCAATCAGGTCGGCAAGCGGTACATATACTTCATGCCGACCGACCACCGTTGTGGAGCCGGCGTGCGGTTTTTCGACATCTTCTCCGACGACCACCTCGACTACGTTCGCCAGTTTCTCGAAGTAGTCGGTATGGGCGCGAATGGATGCCGCCAACCGTTTCGTTCCTCCGTCGACCCGAATTCGGGCATGCAGTTCCCGGCCTGGCGGTACCGCCATCTTGGCCTTGGTGTTTCGGATGCCGGAAATCATTTGCTGAATCACTTCGAAGTCTTGCGCATCCACCTCGTCGGTCTCGTCCCCGTTGCTCTCCGGCCAGGATGCCACGATGCAGGCGTCACGCTCCGCCCGCGGGCGGAGTTTTCGCCACTGTTCTTCGGTGATATACGGCATAAACGGGTGGAGCAGCCGGGCCAGCTCCTCGTAGAGTTCGACGGCCAGGGCGATTGTATCGTCACCCATCTCCTCGTCTTTTTGCGGCTTGATGAGCTCGAGGTACCAGTCGCAGTAATCGTGCCAGAACAAGTCG
>CAZIIP010000040.1:0-15249 GCA_964539455.1 uncultured Rhodothermales bacterium | reverse complement strand
CTGGATGTCTACTACCTGCACACGCCAGACTATGAAACACCGATGGACGAAACGCTCGAAGCACTGAACACCCTGGTTGGCGAAGGAAAAGTGCGGGCCGTCGGAGCCTCCAATTATGCAAGCTGGCAACTATGTCGCCTGCTCTGGATTGCCGACATGCACGATTTGCCGACGGTAAAGGTGGTCCAGCCCATGTACAACCTCCTGAGCAGGGGCATTGAGCAGGAATTCATTCCCTGCTGCCGTGAATTCGGCATTCCGATGGTCGTCTACAATCCGCTCGCGGGCGGTCTGCTGACGGGCAAACACGAACACGACGCGGCGGTATCCGGTTCACGTTTTGACGGAAACGAGCAGTATCGTGATCGGTATTGGCATCGGGATCATTTCGAGGCTGTTGAGAAACTGACGATCGTTGCCCAGGAGGCAGGCATCAGCCTTGTTGAACTTGCAATCCGCTGGCTTCGCCGACACTCGCAGGCGGACGTACTCATCATTGGAGCGTCTCGATTCGAGCACCTGGCAGAAAATCTCGAGGCATGCGAAAAGCCGGAACTTCCCGAACGAGTCGTAAGCGAGTGCGATCGCGTATGGCAAAGACTCAAAGGCGTGTCACCGGTCTATAACCGGTAGCGCAGCGGGCGTTGCCCGTCGCATGCAATCCAATGCATCAATGCTTCGAGTGGCTCGGGATTAGAATCATAAGGACCCGACGATGGTTGCCAAACCCGTCATTTGTCGTGAAGAGGCCTAGATTAATCGCACTCGACCCGGATCGGGGACACGTCTACTGGACCGATCGCACAGACCGGGCAATCTATCGCGTGGATATCGACGGCTCGAACCGGATTACCGTTGCGGAGCAACTTGATTCGCCGACAGGATTGGCCATTGACCCGGACGGCGAAAAGATGTACTGGACATCAATCAACTCCGGGACGATCAGCCGGGGAAACCTGGACGGCTCCGAGACCGAGGCGCTGGTTTCAAGACTGGCCGGTCCCCGCGACATTGTACTGGATATGGCGGCATTTGCCGGCTCGGAATTCGAGATGCCTGAGCCGGGATCGGTTGGCACCATCGAAGTTTTTCCCAATCCATTTGATGCGCACACGACCATTCGATTTCAGTTGAATCAGTCGCGTCGTGTGCGTGTTCGTATCATGGACGTCCTCGGCAGGCAACTTGCACTGCTTGCGCATGAGACGTACGCTCGGGGACGCCACGAGGTGGAGTGGAACAGAACCGCGCAAAACAGCGATAGCGTGCCACCAGGTGTCTATTTTGTGGTGTTAGACTGTAAGTCTGAAATCAGAACAAGACCTATCTTTGTAAGCTTCTAGCACTATAGCAATCCTGACCCAAACATCCGGAATATTGGCGGACAAAACCCTTTGTATCAAGCTTGCGGAAGCCCGAAATGAAGGCAGGCGACTGATCGCACCGTTGGTGGGCTTTCCCGGTCTCAATATGACCGACTGTACGATCAAACTCGCACAGCAGAACTACGGGGAACACTTCAAGGCGCTGTATGCGATTGCGCACGCATTTAGCCCCGATGTGCTTTTTCCGCTCATGGACCTGTCCATGGAGGCAAACGCGCTCGGTTGCGAAACCATCTTTCCGAAGAAGGACTCGGCAACGGTGCTAAGAGATGTCTTTTCGATCGAGGACCTGCCGGCTACGAAGCAGATTAACATTGCTTTCGACAGCCGCCTGCTGGCGATGGTGGAGACCGTGAAACTGATGGGAATCGGTTTGCCCAAACCCATCCTCAAAGGGGCTTATGTCACCGGCCCGTATTCGCTGGCCGCGTTGATTATGGGCGCGGATGACGCGGCGATGGCAACGATCCAGGACCCAGACAATCTCCGGATGCTGGTCGAGTTCACCACCGAGCGAATTCAGGAATATGTGCGCCTGTTGATCGCAGCCGGGGCACATGTGATCTGTGTGCTCGAGCCCAGTGCCGTTATGCTGGGGCCGGATCAATTCTGGGAGTTCTCCGCAACGTATGTCTCACATATCGTGAGAAGCTGTCAATACACGGGTGTGGCTACACTGTACCACACGTGCGGAAACACCATGCATCTGGTCGAAAAGATGGTTGATTCCGGCGTCGACGGGTTGAGTCTGGACTCGCCCGAGGCGGGCGTGGATCTGCCGGCCGTTGCGGAAAGAATACCGGAAGAAGTCGCATTGATCGGGAATATCAACCCAACCGGTACGATTCTCCGAGGCACGCCTGAGGAGGTCAAGCGGGAGACAAACGAACTACTCGGTCAAATGGAATCGTGCGCGAACTTCGTGCTGAGTACGGGGTGCGATCTTCCGCAGGAAACGCCGCTGGAGAATATCGCGGCATTTATGGAGGCGGGAAGGGCATATCGGAGATAGTATACCGGCGTTCGGCACGTCATCATTTATGGAGGTGGGAAGGTCATATCGGAGATAGCATACCGGCGTTCGGCACGTCATCGTTGCATGCTACGCCCGCGATAAATTACTCCTGCGTGGAGACGTCCTCCCATACGGATTCAGGCCAGGTGTAGCTGCCCACTTTCACCACAAACTCCACCGTCACATCTTCCTTCGGCCGGAGAGAGATGACCCCGTCGGCCCAGTGCCGGGATACCCGGAACGACGACCATCCCAGTCGTCTCATAATCGCCGTCGCCGTTCCACCGCCTTCGGCACAGATGCGGCCGATCGGTCCGGACTTGGCCAGCCGAGTGGTTGTCTCCGCCAACAGCGCGGTAAGTATGTCGGCAGACGGCTTGGACAGGTGATGATCTCTGCCGACCGCCAGGAGCATCCCGGGCGCCCGGTCGATGGCGGATTGCAGTTGCTGGACCCAATTGTCCAGATCTTGTGTGCTATCGGGGGCTTTCAATAGATCGTCCGGAACGGTGCTAACGGGTAAGTTTTTACGCGCGGCCTCCGCTCCGCGTCCAGAGCGCCAACCTGCGGCGCTTCCACATACAAAAAGGGTCTTGCCCGACGGCGACCGTTCGCCAGGCGGTCTTTCTGCTGGTGAATGTTTCCTTTGTTCACGGCTGACCAGCAGTGTGCGGAAGAATTCCAGTGCTCCGGCCGGCAGGATTCCACCTCCCGTGCTCTCTGCATATTGCAAAAGATCTTCAAAAGAGGTGACGTCAGCCGTGTTGATGCCGATCTTCGGTTTGACCTGGACGCCGGCCAAATGATGGTACGGCACCTCCTGCTGGATCTCGAGAAGGGACCGCACCTCGGAGTGGTGTCGCGGGTATTCCGGATCGTTAGCCAGGTCCGTCAGGTGAAGCGGCGTCCCGTCAACCAGGTAGGTCGCATCAACAATTGTCCTGCCGAGGGAGGGATTGGCAGGCAGCAGGAGGGTCCGATCGCAGCCGGTTGCCGTCATCAGTGTTGCGATCTCTTCGACCACGTGTCCGCGAAGAAGCGAGTCGACCTTTTTGTACATCCAGGCCGGTTGCAACGGTTTTGCAGAAGCCATGGCCCGCTCGACCGCCCGGCGTGCGTCTGCTTCCGCGAGGGACCTGCTTGCCGTATCGATGACCAACACGTCCACGCCTGCATCGGTTGCTGCGCCGGCATGTATCTCGACCGAAAAACCATGGACAAAAGCTTCGCCGGCCATTTCGGCTGCCCCGGTCAGATCGTCGGCAAGTACCAGAATCATCCGGAACCTCCCTTTCGCGCCGGTGATTTGGCGAGGCGTACGGCGAGTCGGGTGGCTTCGACAAGACTGGACGGATTGGCAACACCTTTCCAGGCGATATCGAGGGCGGTGCCGTGATCCACCGAGGTGCGCACAATGGGCAAGCCCAGCGTTACATTGACCGCCTTGTCAAACGCGAGGGCTTTGAGTGGAATGTGTCCCTGGTCATGATACATGCAAACGAACACGTCCGTTGATGCCCGCCTGCCGGGCAAAAACGCCGTATCCGGTGGGAGGGGACCCGCGACATCGATTCCGCGCTTTCTGGCCGCCTCGACGGCCGGTACGATGATGGTTTCTTCTTCGCCGCCACCAAAAAGTCCGTGCTCGCCGGCATGCGGGTTGAGACCGCAGACCGCGAGCTTGACGGGCCGGCCACGCAGCGAATGCATGGCTCTTTCGCTCAGCTCGATCACCGACAAAATGCGCTCCGTCGACAGGGCGGCCGGGACGCCGCGGTAGCCGATGTGGGTGGTGACAAAGCTGCAAGACAGTTCATCGGACGTCAGCATCATACACGATCGTTTCGCAGAGGTCTTCTCGGCAAAAATCTCCGTGTGACCGGGATAGCCGATACCGGCTGCCCGCAAAGCTTCCTTGTTGATGGGTCCGGTGACGACCGCGGCAATGCGACTCGAGAGCGCGGACTCGATTGCGGCTTCGATAAAACAGTAGGAAGCCAGACCCGTAGCCGCATCCACCTGGCCGGGAGATACGTCATCCGGATGGTCCATCTTGATGTCTACAACCATCGGTCCGGTGGCGTCCGTAGCGGTTGCGATCCACTCGTCGTGCAATACGGACGGGACGGAAAGGTCAAAAGACAAGGCGGAGGCTAACCGGCGAAGAATCCGGGCATTCCCGAAAATGAGCGGAACGCAGGAGCGGCGCGTTTCATGATCGGCAAGCAGCCGGAGGCACAATTCCGGACCGATCCCGGCCGGATCACCCATGGTGATACCGATTCGTGGTAGTTTGCCGGTCTGCATACGATGAATGAATGGTTCGCTATCGACGTACTCAGGATTCGCCCTGCCACCGGAAATGTAATGACCGGAAGGCCCGCATTCCTTTCATCCGCAAGCGTACGCAGCAGAATTTGTCCGAAATGAACGTGCTGGTCCTATTTTCGAGCTGCAGCGGAAGACCGCACTGTTTCGAGCGCTCCTTCAATGCCGCGACTGCGCTGATAGCGATCCCAGAAGATCACGGCCACCGGACAGAGCAGGGCCGTGGTCAGTGTCGATATGGATACCTGTGCGGTTGCGACGGGGACGATCTCCAGAAAAAGTTCGGCGCGTTCCGGTGTCATCAAGCCGAGGGTGGCTGCCGCCGTCGCGGCGGTCGCCACTGCGATCGGCGTCTGAACGGCGTTGCCGGCGGTTGAGGCTTCGGCCACCGCGGCGATCTGGCTCCGCTCGCCAAAAAGGCGAAGCAGCAGGATGCCGACGGATCCGGTAAAGAGGACCGTCAACAGCCCAAGGAGCAGACCGCCGGCCAACACCTCGGGATTGAGAAAAGCCATGAAACTCATGGTCGTGCCGAGTGCAAACGCAAAAAACGGAATGGTGAGTCTTTCTCCGTGTTTGAGAAAGGCACGGACGTCTTCGTCCCACTGTCCAAGCGCGAATCCCACGAGCATCGGCAACAGCACTGCCAGAAAAGCGGCTACAGGGAAGCGTTCTCCGAGCAAACCGAGGGCCAACAGCGTAAAAAACGGGCCGTCGTTAAGAGAAACGATACCGACCGCGCCAACATCCGACCGGTTGCCATATTCCCCGGTGAGGGCCACAAAAAGCCCACCGTTTCCATTGGAAAGTGCGGCAATCACCGCAACGATGGAGAGACCGAAAAGCCCGCTCATGGGATCCGTCAATGCCGCGATGAGGTATCCGCAGGCGATCGCCACCATCAGTTTGGAGGAGGTAATGATCAGGCCCTTTTTCAGTGCCCGCCTTCCGATGCTGAAGTCCATCTGTGATCCAACGCATACGAGGAACATGGCGATCAGCGTGATGGCACCTCTTTTCACCAGCGCACTGGCAAAACCGCCGATGCCCAGCAATTCGTAGTGGACCGGCGCGGTGCGCGGATCCTTCATGGGCCGTCCCGTATCCGGGTCGATCACCGGCTCACCGGACTGGTCCAGAAGAGGCTCCGCCTGCGACATATCCCGAATAGGTGGCGCTCCAACAGCCTTAAGTACGCGCTGAACGGGCGGCAAATGCAGTTGATCGACCGTGTTCAATACAGCGCCCAGCACCAGCGGAATGATCATGAGCCCACCCGGTACCTTCGATAGGAGTTGTTTGAGTGTCATAGGTGGCGATGTGGTCCGTGAAATCGCATAGCAGGAAGTTGACGGACTACCCGTGCCGAGCGGGACGAAAGGAGGCCGGGACTATTTCGTTTGGATCATAGCGAAGGCGTAGTTTCGTGGTGCTCGGCAACCTGCAAGCCGTGGTCAAATATCTCGCACGGAACGACCAACTGCCAATGACGCAAAGAGAACGTCCGATTCAATCTGGATCCCTGGACGATTCGCTCGTCGCTCTTTATGGGGACGAGCCATCGACCGTCGACGCTCAACGGAAACGATATGAACGTCTACTTGAACTGTTTGAGGATACCTTCCCGGGGCGTAAACGCCTGGAGATCTTCAGCACGCCCGGAAGAACGGAGGTGGGAGGCAACCACACCGATCACAATGCAGGACGCGTGCTGGCTGCCGCGATCGATCTCGATATTGTTGCCGTTGTGGCACCCAATGATGAGGGAATCATTCGGATCAGATCAGATGAATACGCACCGGTCGACATCTCCGTCGATGAACTCGTCATCAATGAATCGGAACGATTCGAGCCCGCATCGCTTGCCCGCGGGGTATGTGCAGGATTGGCGATCCGTGGCTTCCGAATTGGTGGATTTGATGCGGTAACCCATAGTGTTGTCCCGGAAGGGTCGGGTCTCAGCTCCTCGGCGGCATTCGAAGTGATGGTCACCAAGATTCTAAGCGTTCTGTATAACGACGACGCCGTCGATGCGCTCACCAACGCACAGATCTCCCAATACGCTGAAAATACCTATTTCGGCAAGCCCTGTGGTCTCATGGATCAGACCACCTGCGCAATCGGAGGACTGGTCACCATCGATTTTCAGGACGACGCCCGGCCGGCCGTACAAAAGATCGAATTCGACTTCAGGGGAAGTGGATACGAGATCGTCGTTGTGAATACGGGAGGCAGCCACGCCGATCTTACGCCGGACTATGCCGGGATCAGAAATGAAATGCAGGCAGTGGCGGGTCATCTCGGCGGGAGGGTTTTGCGAGATGTTTCACCGGGGGACCTTATGGAAAATCTCGCTTCGGTCCGCAGAAACACCAATGACCGCGCGGTGCTTCGTGCGCTCCACTTTTTTGATGACAACGAGCGGGTGGAAAAACAGGTAAAAGCGCTCGAGGAGAATCGATTTTCCGATTTTCTCGACCTCGTCGTTGCGTCAGGAAGGAGTTCGTGGATGCTTTTGCAGAATTGCTATTCGGACTCGCGGGTGGAGGAACAGGGTATCCCGTTGGCGCTTGCACTAAGCGAGCGGTTGCTGAAAGGAAAGGGCGCATGGCGCGTTCACGGCGGTGGATTTGCGGGAACCGTACAGGCATTTATGCCGGTCGACACCGTGCCGGACTATACCGCGGGCCTGGAAGCGGTGTTCGGAAGGGGATCCTGCCATCCGCTGACAATTCGGCCGCAGGGTGCTTCGCACGTGGGAACGCTTTAATCCGTGGGTCGCCACGCGAAACCGAATTAACAAGATGACGACGGGCGCGCGGTTGTTTTCTGTTGGATGCTCCCGGCAAACACGAAGGCTCCGGGTACCGGTGTTCGGAAAGATGTCACGGACAGGAGCGAAGAAACAGAGTTTCGTGGCGCCTGCCCGTGAAACCGTTTGGTCTGTCGCCGGCGTGCTATTTCACCAGAGACATGAGTATGCTTTGGCTATCCGCCGGTGATTGCATCGTGGCAACGTAAACGCCGCTGGGATAGGACCCCGCATCGAAACGCAGTTCGTGAACACCCGGCTTGAATGTGCGATTCGCAAGCGTTCCAACCAGCCGTCCCGTTACATCGAACACGTCGATGGTAATCGGCGCACGGTCGGCCGTTTCGAATCTGATGGTAGTCGACGGATTGAACGGATTCGGATAGTTGCCGCGAAGCATATATCTGTCGGGTACGACCGGGTCATCCGATTCCGATGCCACATTTGTGCCACTCAGAACGGTGACACGGGTGCGGGCAATCGTAAAGGACACTGGTCGCGGCATCCCGGAAGATGAACTACCGTTGGTTCAGCAGAGATTTTATAGATTGTACCGGAAGCCCCTCCACGGCGGGGAAGGATCCGGACTCGGTTTGCCGATCGCCCACGAAATCGCGGCAATGCACGGCAGCACGCTTTCCATCGAGAGTGCTGAGAGCGAAGGAACAACGGTTGCATTTGAACTCAAAAGAGACCGCGAAGATGTGGAGAACGTAGTGTCTCTCCGTAACGGAACCGCCCTTTATCGCTACTGATAATCAAACGGATATAGCTGGATGAGACTCGCAGTACTGTTCACTCTAGGTGGTTTGCTAATGATCTCAGCGGAGCCGCAGAACGCCAAGGCACCCATTGAGTTCGAGCCGTTCGTCTGGCCGTCCCAGCCTCCGGAGGACTGTCCGTTCGACAAGTCGTCCGATATCGTTGGTGTGCTGTTCAACGGGAAGGCCTCCGACTACCGCCTGGCTGACACCTGGTACCCGTCTTGGGCATCCGACGACAAACTGTATTCTCCATACACGGACGGATCGGTTCCAAGGTTAACGGGAGGTCGCGAGCATTCGGCGTCGTACCGGTATCCACATACCACTGGACAGGCCATAATGGAGGGTAACGATCCGCTTAGTCTGAAAATCTACAGTTTGGGTCTTACCCATAGTCCACCCGAGCCCTACGGCGGAAGATATCCGAGTGGCTCGCTGGTTCACAATGGTATCTGGTACTACGGTACTTACTGTCTGGCACCACACGGGACGACCATGTACGGGGGCACCGCCTTCAACTGGCCGTGGCTTGGACCATTTGTCGGCTTCAGAATTTCGGAAGATTTCGGGAGATCGTGGACGCCGTCTCCACATACGCCTGAGAAGCCGCTGTTCGGCGAAGACGGCATGTGGGGGCATCCCGTAAAGATCGGAGCACCCCACTTTGTGGATTTCGGAAAGAACATGGAGCACTCGCCGGACGGAAAGGCCTACCTGGTGGGTCACGGAGCGGTCGAACCTGATGAGAAACCTCGTTTTGCCAATTTGAGCTGGATCAGCGGAGACCAGGTGTATTTGATTCGGGTAACCCCGTCCATTGAGACCATCAACGACCCGTCGGCATACGAGTTTTTTGCCGGTCACGACGCAAACGAGCGACCGCTTTGGACATCCGATTTTTCGGAGATTCAGCCGCTATTCGAATGGAACAACCATGCGGGGTGTGTCACCGTCACGTACAATGCGGCTCTCGAAAAATATCTCATGTTCGTCACGGACGGTTGGCCCACGGTAGAAAAGATGGACACCTATCTCCTTGAGGCTGATGTGATTACCGGACCATGGAAGCTGGTGACCTATATGGCGGATTTTGGCGAGCAGGGTTACTTCGTGAACGTGCCCACTAAATTCATCAGCCGTGACGGGCGAACGGCGTGGCTTGCATACTCAGGCAACTTTGCTACCGATTGGCGTGACGTAAAAATCGCCGAGAATCCGCCCGGCAGTCACTATGGTCTCGTAATGCAGGAAATTACGCTGCTGGACGAGCAGATGATGCGCGATTTTGAGACAAGATGAACCAAAAAAAGTACAAAGGCGCCGAATTGCTCCGGCGCCCTCACTGTACTTTTCATCCTTTGAATGGCACTAGAGTGCCCAACCGTCACGGTATTCCCGCGTCAGCTCATTGTCGAGCTCCGGTGCGTTCGTGATCCTGCCGGCCTCGCTGTCCCATACCAGCCTCCGACCCTTCATGAGCGCGAGGTTGGCGACACAGGTCGCTTCGGCAAGGCCCTGGAAGGACTCAAAACTTCCGGCCCCTTTCCGCCCTTCCTTGACGGCATTGACCCATTCGTCATCCGGGCTGACGAGATTGCTCACGTCCGTGGTGAAAGACGACTCGAACTCTCTCATCCTGCTGTCGGGCAGAATCCGCGGATCGTTTCCGAGAAAGCCTCCGAGAATTTTTCCTTCCGTACCGACAAACATCAACCCTTCACGGCCGAGTTCCTCGCCCCGGGGATACAGTTCGTCGGGTGTAGGCGGCTTCATTCCGCCGTCGTACCAGTAAATGTCGATGGGGCCGTTGTTGCCATGGGCCGGATACTTCATCCGGATCATGCTCGACTTCGCGAAGGCGATCTGGCTTCGGACCGGTCCGCTCACGTCGTCGACCACCCGTGCATCCGTGGATGGGAATCCTTCCAGCACAACGGGCGCCGGCATGCCACCCAGCATGCGATAGACGCGGCCCAGACTGTACTGCCCCATGTCACCTAGACAGCCGCTTCCAAAGTCGTACCATCCGCGGAAGAGGGCGTGCGTGTAGTTGAGGTTGTAGGGCTTGTGGGGAACCGGACCGAGCCAGAGGTCCCAGTCGAAATCGTTCGGGACGGGCTGTTCCGGTAACCAGTCGATCATGCCCTGTGGCCACATGGGCCGGAGGGACCAGTTGTGGACCTCTTTTACCTCCCCGATGGCGCCCGCGCGAATCCAGTCACCGATCTGGTAAATCTGGCTGTCGTTTGCGTACGGCAAGAAGTGCGTGACGACGTCACTTTTCTTCGCCGTCTCTCCAACCGTCCGCGCTTCGGTAAACCGGTTGGCGAGGGTTTTGTGCATGACCGCATGCTTGCCGTTTTGCATGGCCGCCATTGCGATCGTTCCATGCAAGTGCTCGGGCGTCATGATCAGAAGACCATCCAGGTCATCCTCCTCGGCCAGCAGGTCTCGATAGTCTGCATACGTCGCACAGCCTGCGTAAGACTCGGAGGCCCGGTTTTTTGCGTAGTAGGTCTCAGTGACAAACTTGCCGACATCGCGGCCGCCCGGGATGCCGTCTTCCGGATTTCCCCATTCCGGCTCATCGAGAAAGCCACGGATGCGAAAGAGCATGCCGTTTCGACTCCAGTCGCGGTAGTTCGTGCTGTTCTTGTTTGGGTCGCAAACGGCTGTGATTTGCAGGTTCTCATTGGGAAGCCAGCTGCCCATGAGAAGGTTCAGGCCCATGGTTCCCGATCCGACAAGTGCCATGGTAATCTTGTCACTCGGAGGTACAAATCCGGTACCACCAAGAACACTTCTGGGAAGGACGGATACGGTTGAAGCCGCAGCGGCGGTCGTCAAAAACTGCCTGCGGGTAATGGTGTGTTTGTTCGACATATTTATCACAATTGGCTTCTGGGGCAAAAAAGACAGTGTAGAAAGAAGAACGTCATGGGTCAACTTCAATGCACTAACCCAAGAACCGCCGCATTATCGCAGCGCGCAACAGCAGGTCCGGCACCTGGGCCGTCTCGTTGCGATCGAGACTCTTTTGAATCCGACGCACCATCCGGAGATGATCCGTTTCATTCGGGCAACGGAATTCGGCATCGTCCAGTGCATCCCGCAGTTCGTCCGTCATTAGCGGTCCCTCGATGTCGGTGTAGCAAAGCGCACTTTTAATCTTGGATCGCAAGGAGGGGTACACGTCAAACACAAAGTCCCGGTCTTTCCGGGTCAGCGAATCGAATCCGATGAGTTCCGGCGGCAGCCCGAGCGAATACAATGCGCAGGTGAACGATATGGCACGGGGCAGGGTCACTTCTTCGAGACCCCTGGCGTAGCCGAACAACCCGACGTGCAGTTTGCGCGCCCTGCGTCCCGGCTGGTATCTCGCCATCCGGTTGATGAGCGGCGCAAGATCGACGATGCGTTTGCGATAGGCGTCACTGTACTTATCGATAATCGAAAGCGCCCGTTCTTCGTCGAAATGTTGCGCCGGCTTTAGCTTTCGCGCCTTAAGGAACTCGCAGGCGGCACGCACCTCGTCAACCGGATAATCGAATTTGAAAGCCGACTGAATGCTGAAGGTGGCAACGCTCGGGTATTCCTCTCCGACGCGCTCGACGGTATGCGGATTGAGGCCGCCGCGAAACGGAGCGGAGCCGAGGCCAAGTATCGGATGAATCCGCACGCCGATCCGTTCTGCGAGTTTGTCGAGCCTCGCGAGTGCCATTTTGTTGGTCAATGCAGCCGACACCAGTCCGAAATTCATCGCCGTATCGGAGCGTGCCAAAAACACCCGTTGATCCCGTATGTTTTTCTTGTCGGACAGATACTCCTCGACGATATTCGCCGCATTCAGCATGGTCGGGACATCCTCGAAGAGCGGGATAACCTGTATCCGGTCCGGTGCAAATTCGCCGATCCACTGCGCGATTGTAATGGTGTCGTTCTGGAAGTGGGTATGCTGACGGCCGATGATGTAATCGGTATAATACCGATAGATCCGGTTGATATCCCGCACCGAGGTGGTCATCGGCAAAATCACCTCGAAAATCGGTGCCCGCTTGTGTTCATAGAATAAACGTGCCGCATCGTAGGAACGCGGGATGCTTTCGAGTGTCTCGAGCAGAATCTTCGCCTCGGCGGTTTCGACAGTCGGATTCGGCACACGCAGCGTAAGCCGCAGGTCTTTACCGAGCACATTATCCCGGAAGTAAGTGGGATAGTAGGAGAAAAGCTTCTTTACAACGTACGTGTCGATTTCCTTGCCTTCGACATCCCACATTTGCTCGTCGCAGCCCAGGTGCGAATAGGCGTAATACGCCTCGCGAATCTCGTCCTCCCCTGCGAGCACGGATGAACTGGCGAAGAAAGGCACCGATGCATTATCGGGATGTTGGGTGCTCATGCAGCGGGGGATGTCCATTTGTTGTCGTATGATTTAGTGGAGAGGGAAGGGTTGCCTGAATGGCGGGACGAGTGACGGAGCGACCACAGACGCGTTCAACGGCTCGGAGACCGGATGACACGGAATAATAACGGGACACGAGGGGATAGGCATTGCGATCGATCCAGTCGGAATTACGCATCGAATCGGCATTCTTTATTTGTCGCGACTCTCCGTTACGCCGAGCAGAATGGCGTTCAAAAAGGTATTGGCCCGACGCAGAACCCGTTGTGTGGTCGCAGGACGGTGACGGGTCGATTCCGGCATCAGTACCACGGACTCCACGATGTTGTCGCGAAAAAACATCAACGCCTGCAAGGTCTGGCTGAGCGTGAGGCCCGACTCCTCTGTCATCTGCGCATAAGTCACCCCGAGATTTCGCGCTTCCATCAGCAGATCCTCCCCATCATCATCGGCCGCAACGAATTGCATGAGTAGTCCCATCACACGCCTGCCGAGCTCGCGCTGCTTCAGACGATCCTCCTGGTCCATGCGCGATATCCAGCCCGCCTCACGATGGTGGTCCAGCGCCGAACGGGTATGCGTCAAGGCCCGGCGCTCGAGTGCAGACTGCAGGGCATTTCTGTCCGGTCCGCCCGCCTTTCGCGACGCAAGTCGCCGAATTTCACTTTCCGGAAATCGCCGATGTCCACCCGGCGTAACCATGTAGACGACATCACCACGCTTCGCCCAACGCCGCAACGTAGCGGGATGCACCCCGAGGCGGTGTGCCGCCTCTCCCAAAGCCAGCAGAGATTCGCCCTCATCACGCTCAATTCTGTGTGAATCAGTCATGATTCTACATATTTATGAATATAATTCTGAACATATATATGCATGTGGAGCTGACCGGACCGTTAGATGGCGGCCATGAAGATCGTATACCGGGTCGGTACGGCCGTTTACGTGACGGCGACGGCATCGGATACTGCCGGCAATCCTGCGTGTTTCTGCCAACTGAAGCAATTTCGTTTCAAACGTTTGGGGCAAGGGTGGCGTTTCTACGGATGCTTTGCTACCCGATAGTAACCACCGACCTCGTCGTAGCGGCAGGCATTTTGCGGTTCCGGATATCTGTAGAGCATGTCGGGATTTGTTATACATAGTACTACAATGTATATTGGTGCTAGGTATTAACAGACCAGCAGACGACCAGTTTCATGCACATCGGCAAGGACCTCGTTGCGGCATCCGCCACCCCGCTCGTACTGGGCATATTGGCCGAGGGAGACAGTTACGGGTACGCCATTCTCAAACGGGTGAGCGAGCTCTCTGGAGGAAGATTGTCATGGACGGATGGAATGCTCTATCCGCTGCTGCACCGGCTGGAGCGACAGGGGTACGTCGAGGCGCGGTGGGGAAAATCGGAGAGTGGGCGCAGGCGCAAATATTATCGGATCACGAGGAGAGGACGAGAAGCACTCGAAGCGCAGCAACGGCAGTGGGAGGTTGTTGACGAGGCGCTTCGGGGAATCTGGCGCGAAATGTCTGCCGTGGCAGTCCGCGGACCACGCAACACATGGAAGCGGCGGTATCCGTTTGGATGGCCCGTTCCACAACCGGTACCAATCACAACAGCATGATGGAAGCCGAAGGTACGTACGATCTCGAGTCACAAATTGACCAGTGGCGAACCTTTCTAAAGCACCGCGAGGTCATCGACGCATCCGATGTAGAGGAGTTGGAGGGCCATTTGCGTGACCAGGTAGACGCCTTAATCGAAGCGGGCCTGCATGACGACGAGGCTTTTCTGGTTGCGGTCAAGCGCATGGGAAATCTCGACGCCCTGTCGCGCGAGTTCGCCCGCGAGCATTCAGACCGGCTCTGGAAGCAGCTTGTATTGACGAAAGGCAATGGTGAAGCGGAAGCCGGCACCGGCCGATTCGAAATGCTGGTTGTGGTGGGTCTGGCACTCGCGGCTGCCGTCACCGTGAAGATTCCGGAGTTGTTTGGTGTGCGGTTGGATGAGGAAGCCGGGTTTTATGTGCGAAACATGAGCCTGTTCGTGCTGCCGTTTCTGGCAGGGTATTTCGTCTGGAAACGGGAGATGGGCATGTCAAGCCTGCGTCGGCTGGTGCCGGCATTTTTCGGTGCGGCGCTGTTCGCCAACGTGTATCCGTTTGCAGGGCAAGCACATACGTTGGTGCTTACGGGGATCCACCTCCCAATCGCACTGTGGCTGACGATCGGTATCGCCTATGCCGGAGGAGAGTGGCGTCTGGGTAGCAGACGAATGGACTTCATCCGGTTTTCCGGCGAGTTCTTCATCTACTACGTGCTGATCGCACTGGGAGGTGGCGTGCTGACGATGTTCACCGTCGGCATCTTCCAGTTTATCGACGTCGAAATGGAACTGTTTGCCACCGAGTGGCTGTTGCCGTGTGGTGCACTGGGTGCGGTGATCGTTTCGGCCTGGCTGGTTGAGGCGAAGAAGAGCGTGGTGGAGAACATGGCGCCGGTGTTGACACGTATTTTCACGCCGCTGTTTGCCCTGTTGCTGCTGACGT
>CAZIIP010000039.1:0-15614 GCA_964539455.1 uncultured Rhodothermales bacterium | reverse complement strand
GGCAGGCAGAACCCTATCGGCCGCCGCACCTCGTCGGAACGAAGGATAAATGGTGGCTCCACATCCTCCTGTTCGTCGTTACCCTCGTCGCCACGACCTATGCCGGCCACCAGCTCGCCTCCAGATTTCTTTTGTATAACCAGGAAGGCGGGATCTGGGTGGCCGTTGCCGACGGACTGCGTTATGCGATCCCATTGCTTCTTTTCCTGACCGCACACGAATTCGGTCACTATTTCGCCGCCCGGATCCACGGTGTCTCTACAACGCTCCCGTTTTACATCCCATCTCCGTTCATATTCATCCCGTTCAATATCGGCACCTTCGGGGCGGTCATTCGCATTCGGGAGCAGGTCCCCAGTTCGAGAAAGCTGTTTGATATCGGCATAGCCGGTCCCCTGGTCGGTTTCGTGGTGGCGGTCGCCGTTCTCGTTTACGGTCTATCGACATTGCCGTCACTTACCTACCTCTTCGACCTGCCGTTCCACGAGGAGGTCAAGGCGGCAATAAGAGAGTTTGGGACACTCCCGTCCGTCGCCTCCGAAGCAACGGAATATATCGGAAACACCGCCCTGTACTGGATTCTGACGCAGTTTTTCGACAATGTGCCGCCGATGTACGAGATGTACCACTATCCTGTCTTGTTTGCAGGCTGGCTGGGCCTGTTCTTTACCGCACTCAATTTGATGCCCGTGGGACAACTGGACGGCGGACACATTATGTATGCACTTGTCGGTCCGGTTTGGCACGGAAGAATCGCTCGTACGTTCGTGCTGCTACTCCTCCTGTCGGCATCTATCGGATTCGTGAAAGACGTCGGCATTATAGCGGGACTGGAATACGGCTGGTGGGGGCGGCTGGGTACCTGGTTGCTCCTTGCCACCATCCTTTCATTTTTCATGAACAGGATTTTCAAGCGACGGCTGCTCGCGGCAACTACGGGACTGACGGCCATCATGGTGCTCGTCGCGATCGCCCAATGGATCGGTCCCACAGTAACCCAGTATGGATATCTGGGCTGGATGTTTTGGGCCGCACTGCTGGTGGCATTGATCAAAATCGACCATCCACCCGTACGCTATACCGAACCACTGACGCCCACACGAAAATTCCTGGGCGTCGTGAGTATGCTCATTTTCGTGCTTTGCTTCAGTATCCGGCCGATCTATCTCTTCGATCCCGCCGTGCACTACGGAACCCGATCTGGCCGACCGGTGGCAACGGAAACGGTCCCTGATACTGCCACCGGCATCGTACCCGTGATCCATCAATGAACGGAATGTGGGCAGACATCTCAGCCAATTCGAAGCAATCACTTTGCCGCTTCATCTTGATTGCCGGCTTCTTGTTGACGGTTGCCGCATTGCCGGCGTGCGATTCCTTGCCCGGAGATTCCGGGGATGTGTCTGCGCCGCAACTCTTCGATTTTAAGATGTCCCCCACGCGTGTCGTGTTCGAGGAATTGCCGACTGAACAAATCATTGCCGACACGCTTGCACGTGTGCCCCTGTTTCTCTCCGTACGGGTCGAGGATCCGGATAACGACATCTCAACCGTCGACTTTCTCGTCCGTGCCCCGTTCAGCGGGAGCCGGGCCTATGCCGCAGGATCCCTGTCGTCCGCCGTGGGAATCGCTACGACGCCGATGTGGCAATAGATCTGCCGCGCGGCGGGATCGGACGCTATGAAGTCGTCGTATTTGCTACGGACACCACGGGAGGCCTGAGTAACCAGGCACGCGGTGCCCTGCTGTTCGAGGTCGCCGAAGGAAGGCCACCCGTCATCGTGCGAATTGAGGCACCTGAAACGTTTACGCCGCCCGGAACACTCACCCTCGTAGCGGAGGTATCGGATCCGGACGGTCTCAGCAACATCCGACAGGTACTTGTCACTACGCCGAATGGCGCGGAGTTGTCCATGTTCGACGACGGCGCCACCCAGGAAGACGAATCGGCAGGCGACGGCCGCTATACGGCATCGTTTAACGTTCCGAGCGCGTCACCGGGACCACAGGTGTTTCGATTCCGGGCGGTCGATCGGTCGGGACTGACGAGTGAGACCGTCGAGGCAACCATTACCATCCTGTGAGCATCCCGCCGTTTTCAGTTTGCACGTACCACCACGGCATGCGAAGCATTCCTCCCTTAATGCTGCTCTGGCTGATGTCGGCAACGGCCGTCTACGGACAAGGCACGAAAACCCGCATCCAAACCGCAGAATTGGTTCCGGTTGCCTCTATCAGCCGCAATAGTGTGGCCAACCTTCATGCGGAGCGCTCCGAGCTATGGGTAGGACCCTCGCTGAACGTCACACGCGACGACGGCGCGACGTGGTTTCAGGCGGATGTGGATTCGATTCGAAATGGCCGTGGGCGGGTTTTCTCGCTTGATGTCGAAGGTGACCGCATCTGGGTGGGACTCGGATTCTCCAAGCGCGTATCCGCGGACGGACAGACCGATTTCGTTCGAACCGCAGGAGGTTTTGCCTTTTCGCACGACGGCGGCACGAACTGGAGCTACCGGCCGCCCCCACTCGATATCCCGGGCGATACCGTCATCACTTACGGACTTTCCACAATCCCGGCCCTGGACATCATCGTGCCGGAACAGAGCCCTCCGTTCGACATCGACTTCGATCCGGAAAGCGAAACGGTTTGGACGGCCGGCTGGGCGAGCGGTCTGCGGCGATCGGTCGACGACGGACAAACCTGGCAGCGCGTGGTTTTGCCGCCGGATACACTCTCGGAACTCGTGCCCGACCGTGAGTATGATTTTTTGTACGATCCGAGATCGTCCGAAGGCGCACAAAATCTCAATTTCTCGGCGTTTTCCGTTCTGGTCGATGAAACGGGTACCGTTTGGGCCGGAACGGCAGGCGGTCTGAATCGATCCACGGACGGGGGCGTGTCATGGCGGCGCTTCTCGGCTACCGATATAGCATATCCGCTGCTCGGCAACTGGATTATCTCAATCGAGGAGCAGCCGGATGAAGGCCGCAATCCTGTCTGGTTTGCCACCTGGCGGGCCGAGGGCGCTTCCGAGCACTTCGGTGCCATGGTGACGCGCGACGGTGGGGAAACATTTGAGTCGTTTCTGACCGGCGAACGCATCTACGACTTCGCCTTCGGAAACGAAACCATCTATGCCGCCGGCGAAAAGGGATTGTTTGTCTCGCGAGACAACGGACAAACCTGGGTGTCCATTTCTCATTTTCGTGATGCAGAAAGGCCCGATCGCCTCATTCGACAAGGTGCGCGTGTCTTTTCCGTCGCCCTGACGCCCGCAGCACTGTGGGTGGGCACGGAGGACGGACTGGCCCGAAGTGTGGACGACGGCGCTTCGTGGACCATCATCCGTTCCGAGGTCCCGCTTCATCCCCCGGTGGAAACGGACGATATTCCCGATACCG
The DNA here is from genome assembly GCA_964539455.1 of uncultured Rhodothermales bacterium. Taxonomy (GTDB): domain Bacteria; phylum Bacteroidota; class Rhodothermia; order Rhodothermales; family CAYLXM01; genus CAZIIP01. The sequence goes on along the minus strand of CAZIIP010000039.1, from coordinate 12,209 downwards.
ACACCTATGCCTACCCGAACCCCTTCACACCCGCTGTGGACGGCGTTGTCCGGGTACGATATGAACTCGCTTCCGAACAGCACGTGACCGTTCGCGTGTTCGACTTCGCTATGAATCTCGTACAAACCGTTACCGACCAGCGCCGTCCTGCAGGGATCAGGGAAGATCAATGGAACGGCATCGATGAACGTGGCCTGCGGGTGCCCAGCGGACCCTACCTGTATGCCGTAACAACGGACGACGGGACCTTCTGGGGAAAGATACTGGTGGTACAATGAGGATAGACGTGCAATGATGCCAGGAAAACGATATGTGTTGCCTGTGATTGCCGGCCTGCTGATTTTGGCCGGTAGTGCCTGCGCCCAGTCGACCGGCGCATTTGCGCGACTGGGTTTCGGTGGACGAGGAATGGCCATGGGAAATGCGTTGGTTGCCGACGGTTTCGGATCCACCTCGGCTTTCTATAATCCCGCTCTCGCGCCCATGGTTACCCGGCAGACCATCGATGCCGGCTTCGGCCTGCTGGCCCACGATCGGGCCCTTCAGCATCTGCAGTTTTCCGTGCCGCTTCGTCCAATGGCTGGCTTCACTGCCGGATTGATCCGTGCCGCCGTCTCGGATATCGACGGAAGAGACGCATCCGGGTACCATACCGAAACCTATCAGACAGAGGAGTACGGCTTCTTTTTCGACTTCGGACTCAGGTTTTCTTCGCGCATTACCGCAGGGGTCGGCGTCCGGTTCTATCGCAACGACCTTCTTCCTACGATCGATCCGGCAAACAGCCTCGGCCTTAGCCTCGGATTGCTCATCCAACCGGTCGATCGTCTGTTCCTCGGCGTTGCTGCAGACGATTTACTGGCAGCATACCAGTGGGATACCGCACCCGCATTTGGTGAAGACGGGCGGAAAACGACCGACCGCTTCCCAACGCGCATTCGCGCGGGCGGCGCGTTGCGGCTGCTCGACGGCTCAGCCTTGCTTACTATCGAAGTGGAGTCGCTCGTCGACCGGGCCGAAACAGTGGGACAAGAAGTCATACTGGTCGATCTGTCGCCGCAAACCGTATCCTCCACCACGCGACTCGACGTACAGGAAACCCGGATCCGTACCGGGTTCGAGTGGTGGCCGGTTGAAATCCTGGCGCTGCGTGCCGGCGTCGACCGAATCGGATCGGACGCGGTCGACGGTCTGTCGCCGACATTCGGTTTTGCCCTGACACAGGATTTGGGTGAACTTGGGACACAAATTGATTACGCACTCGTCAGAGAACCATTCGTTCTCGGATTCATGCACCTTGTCGGGATAAGACTCGAACTGTAGCCGGAGTATCCATGCGCGCTATCTTCAGATTCGCGATCGTATTGACTGTAGGTTTTCTTGCCCTGCCGGCGGTCGCTCAAAATACGGGCCTTGCGTTTCTGAAGATCGGCACGGATGCACGCGGTATGGCAATGGGATCGGCTGCGACGGCCACCATTGAGGGACCGTTCAGCACGTACTGGAATCCCGCCGGGCTGGCCGGATCATCCTCAAATACCGCCGCCCTGACCCACCACGTCTGGATCTCGGACGTGCGTATCTACTCGCTTGCCGGCGGGCTGGCCGCAGGCAAGAATGGCGCTTTCGGTCTTTCGCTTACGGCGGTCGGCTCGGGCGACATTGCTGTCCGGAGCGGACCGGGAGATCCGGAGGGATTCTTCTCCGCCCAGTTCGTGTCGACCGGCATATCCTACGGCCGTTCGTTTGGTGCACTTTCGATCGGGATTACCGGGAAATACCTGGTTGAACGGATTTTTAACGCTTCGGCAGCAGGTTTTGGCGTAGACGCCGGGATGCAGTACGGTATGCGACACGACGAAGTATCGGTGGGCATTGCCGTCCAACACCTCGGCAGGATGAGCCGGCTTGGAGAAGTCGCCAGCGATTTGCCACAAACGGTGAAGGCCGGTCTTGGACTCCGGCCCTTCGACGTCCTCACGCGCGACGACCAACAGCCATTCCTCGACACGCAGGTAACGATCGAACTCGTTCGTTTTTTGGAAGAGGAGGAAAACCAGATACGTGCAGGCCTCGAAGCAAGGATGCTCGAGATTATCCTGGCCAGGGCTGGATGGCGCTCGAACAACGAACTTTTCAGATTTTCACTCGGAGCCGGCATCGAACTGGAGACCTTGCGCTTCGACTATGCCTTTCTTGCCTTCCGCTCCGGCTTTGGAGGGGGGGGCCACGTCCTCACCCTCATTTATGGGTGGTAGGCGTCAGATCAGCTCGCGCCAAAAAGGCGCAGGATTGCTTCCAGGCCGACACCATTGATGCCGTTCCTGAGCCGTACGGCACAAAAGAAGTCAATCAACAGCATCTGTACCGCGTGGATAGGGACCGCAATCCAGAAAGAGCGGCATCGCCAGACCACGGCGCCCAGCACCAACCCACCCACCACCGAAAGCACCGCCTCCGGCATCGGTTTGTCGACATGCAGCAACGCGAAAGGGACGGTTTGCACGACAATCGCGTAAATCCCAAAGGTGTGGGCCGTACCGAAGAGCACAAATCCTCGCCAAAGATACTCCCACCCTATCCAGTAGAAGACAAACAGGAGTTGATAGACGGCAAAGACACCCCAGTCGTCAATCGCCATCCGCAGATGGGGATAGGCCGCCTGAAAGTCGGCGCGATCCGATAGTACCCATGTCCCCGCGATGACAAACGGCAAATAGAGCAATGCCAGTACGGTCGCCAGTCGCCAATCGCCTTTTCCAATCCCTATCTCAGCCGGCTTCCGCTTGAAAACCAGCATCAACAATAGAACCGGTAGGACGAATCCCGTGATACCCTGCATGCTGAACCACCAGCCCCAGGCAAAAAGCTCTCGTTGCTCGCGATAGACGAGCGATCCGAATTCGCTGCGAAAGAAACTCTTGCTGCCGATCGATACCTGCACGAATACCAGCAGTACCGCCAGGAGCAGAACGACCGTCGTCTGCGCATCCAGTTGTCTGACAGCCGTCAGCAAATCGGCCGTCTCGTTTCGTATGCGCTGCAGTATGGAGGGTTTGTCGCCGGACATGTGCGCGCAAAACTACTGCGCCAGACACTCATTTTCGCAATGAGCCATTAACATAACGGGCTGCAATGTTCCGCGCTGCCACTATCGAAAGTCTGCGCCTACGGCCTCCGCAATCCCCGCGTAACCGTCTCGTTCGAGATAAGCGACCAACGAACGGTTAATGCGCCTGATTAGGCCGGGACCTTGGTAAATGAGCCCGGTATAGAGTTGTATGAGCGAGGCGCCGAGACGGATGCGGCGGTAGGCCTCTTCCGGTGAATGAATGCCACCCACCGCTATCAGCGGTATGCCCGGCCCCAGCTTCCGATACAGGTGGCCGAGGAGCCGCCGGGCACGGGAGACCAGCGGCAAACCGCTCAATCCGCCGGGTCCGATCTGCGACAGGATTCCCGGTTCCGTCATCAATCCCACCCTGTCCGGAGCCGTATTCGTCGCGATATGTCCATCGACTTCATGTTCCGTGCAGCAGGCAATCATATCGTCCATTCTGTCTTCCCAATCCGCCGTGGTATCCGGCGGTGACCACTTGACCAGCACCGGAACGTCGCTGCCCATCGCATCGCGCTCAACCATGATTACCCTGAGCAAGCGATCGAGCGCTCCGGGCTCCTCAAAGGTCTTTCCCTCGGCCGTGTTCGGACACGAAACGTTGAGCGCTATATACCCGGCAAAGGGTGCCAGCAAACGGAAGGTGCGACAAAAATTCTCGATCGCCTTTTCGCCGAGAATGGCGGGATCGTGGGTTTTGGCAATATTCACGCCCAACGGCACGGACCGATGCACGGCCCCGCGTGAGAGTCTTTTTTTGACGGCCGATGCACCCTCGTTGTTGAGACCCATCCGATTGATGATTGCCTCGTCTTTCGGCAGCCTGAACGCACGAGGTCGCGGATTGCCTTCCCCTGGTTCGGCAGTAACGGAACCAATCTCAACAAATCCCATTCCGGCAGCCTGCCAGAATGCAACCGCTCGTGCATTTTTATCTGCCCCGGCAGCCAGACCGACCGGATTCGGAAAGTTTAACCCCCATATCTCCTGGTGCAGCGCGGGGTGCGCAAATGCAAACGTCGAATGAATCAGTCCGGGAAACCAACGCCCGGCTTTGCCCGCCAGTGCAAACGAAATGGCGTGTGCCGATTCTGGATCCAGTCTGAAAAGAAGCGGGCGAACGAGACGATACATCAGGTTTTCTACCGGAAATCACCCGCACGCGCCATCTCACGCAATCGTTTCACGCGCTCTTCCATCGGGGGGTGGGTCGAGAACAGCTTGGCGATTCCCCTCCGGCCCGAAAAGGGAGTGACGATGAACATATGAGCGGTCGTCGGACTCGCCGATCGCATGGGAATGCGCTCGGCAGACCGCTGGAGGTTGACGAGAGCACTCGCCAGCGATTCGGGATCGCCTGCGATGCGGGCACCGTCTCGATCCGCCACGAACTCTCTGGATCGCGATATGGCCATCTGGATTATCATCGCTGCGATCGGCGCCAGAATCAACATCATCAGACTTGCGATGGCACCGCCACGATCCCGGCCGCCACCAAAAAAGAAGGCGAAACGTGCCAGCAGTGTGATTGCGGAGCCCACGGTGGCCGCTATTGCGGACGTGAGGATGTCACGGTTTTTTACATGAGCCAGTTCGTGACCTATGACACCCGCAAGTTCCCGAGAACCTAGTATCCTTACGATTCCGTTGGTCACGGCAACGGCCGCGTGTTGCGGATTGCGCCCGGTGGCAAACGCATTCGGCTGGTCGGAGGGAATGACATAGACCTTCGGCATCGGCAAACCGGCAGCAGTGCGGAGCCGGTCCACCATATCTACTAACTCGGGTGCCTCCTCGCGTGATACCTCCTGGGCACGGTACATGCGGAGCACCACCTTGTCACTGAACCAATAGCTTCCGAAGTTCAATGCCACCGCAATAGCAAACGCGATGATCATTCCCTGTTGCCCGTATATCGCCTGACCGATGAGCACAAACAGCACGATCAGTGCGGTCATCAGCAACGTTGTGCGAAATCCGTTCATTCGTATGTTGATCGGTGGTTGAATCAGAAGATCCATAGATCATACGTTCACTGGAGCCTCCCCGTTTCATTTGGTTGTCCCCCGTGAGCAGCTTGAACACCGAATGCTGTATGAGCCGATCAATCCCGCAAATCAAACGCATCCCACTGACCGACTGGCGCTTTCGAGAGTACGGGCAATCTGAATGGCTGCCGGCAACCGTGCCGGGCTGTGTGCATACGGATTTGCTGGCGGCGAACCTGATTGGCGATCCTTTCTATCGGGATAACGAATACTCCCTTCAGTGGATCGGTGAACGGGCCTGGGAATACCGTTGTCGCATTCCGCCGCAACAGGCGATACACGCGGCAGAACGGGCCGAACTCGTCTTCGAAGGCCTCGACACATTTGCCGAGATATCCGTAAACGGTACGTCTGCAGGCTCGGCGGACAACATGTTTCGAACGTGGCGCTTTTCGGTCGAGCGCCTGCTCCGCGAAGGCGTCAACGAAATTGACATCCGGTTCGAGAGTCCCCTTCAAAGGGGAAAAACGTTGCTCGACCGCAACGACGTCGCATTGCCGGCCATGAATGAGCACGAAGATCCGAAAGTAAGTCCTTTCGTGCGGAAAGCCCCTTATCATTTCGGCTGGGATTGGGGCCCGCGGCTGCTCACGTGCGGCGTCTGGCGTCACGCGCATCTGGAAACGTGGACCGGGGCAGTCCTGCGTGACGTACGCTACGTTCAGCGACACCTGGACGATGAGCGTGCGTTGATCGACCTGGAGGTGACGGTAGAAGCTGCAGGGCAGGTGTCATTCGACGTAGCGGCATCGATTTCGGGCACAGATGAAAAGTCTTCGACGTCCGGCTCCGCCGTTTATGCGGGACGGCAGACGTTCTCGCTCTCGTTCACCATCAGCAATCCCGAACGATGGTGGCCGAACGGGGCAGGCGACCAACGCATGTACGAAGCGGAAGTCCTTCTCCTCAACAATGACACCGTTATCGATTCGAGGCAACTGAGCATCGGCCTGAGAACCATCGAACTCGACCGAACGGCTGATGATGACGGAGAGCGGTTCACCTTCGTCGTCAACGGCCGTCCCCTTTTCTGCAAAGGAGCAAACTGGATTCCGGCGGACAGCTTTCCCTCGCGACTGCAGGAGTCCGAATACCGCTGTTTACTCGAATCCGCTGCCAAAGCGGAAATGAACATGCTGCGCGTCTGGGGAGGCGGGATTTATGAATCGGACGTATTCTATGAATGGTGCGACCGGCTGGGACTGCTCGTTTGGCAGGATTTTATGTTCTCTTGTGCCATGTATCCCGCCGATCCGCAAATGCAGCGCAGTATCGAGCATGAAGCCCGGGACAATGTCCGCCGCTTGAGAAACCACCCATCGCTTGCGCTGTGGTGCGGAAACAATGAAATGGAGTGGGGCTGGGATGAATGGGAATGGCAAAGGCAGTTTCCGGAGCGCGTCTGGGAGGATTACGAGCGGATTTTCCATCACCTGCTGCCGTCTGTTGTTGATGATCTTGATCCTGACCGCTCGTACTGGCCCAGCTCGCCGTCGTCCATTTCCATACCGGACGCCAATGCGGCGTCGTACGGCGACATGCATTACTGGGGCGTATGGCACGAAGCGCTGCCTTTCGATACATATCTCCGGCAAACCCCTCGTTTCATGAGCGAGTATGGCTTCCAGTCGTTTCCCCTCGAGAAGACTGTCTCGGCATATGCACGTCCCGGCGACTTCGAGATCTCGTCGCCGGTCATGCGTGCCCACCAGAAACATCCGAACGGCAATGCGCTCATCCATACCTATATGAAACGCGCATATCCTGAGGCAGCCGATTTCCCCTCTTTTCTCTATCTGAGCCAGATTTTGCAGGCTGAAGGCGTCCGCATAGGAGCAGAACACCTGCGCCGCCAGAAGCCATACTGCGCGGGTTCGCTCTACTGGCAATTGAACGACTGCTGGCCGGTGGCATCCTGGTCTTCAATCGACTACTTCGGACGATGGAAAGCCCTGCACTACGCTGCCAAACGGTTTTACGCCCCGATCCTCCTGACGCTTCATGAGGAAAACGGCACGTTGTGCGCGACTTTGGTGTCGGATTTGCCGCAAGAGCTGAACGGGTCGGTCTCCGTGGAACTCCTCTCTTTCGCCGGCGACGATCTTCCGATCGAAGAAATTGATTTTCAGATTGCTGCCGACGCAGTGACAACCCTCTTCAGGCGGTCCGTCTACGATGTGCTCCGCGACCTGGACCCCTCAAGCCATTATCTGCGCATAGCGTACAGAACGAAGAATGGTCGCGAGCTTGCCGCAAGGCACTTTTTCACCTCTCCGGTCCACCTGTCATTGCCCCAGCCGGAGATTGCCCTGAAGGCAGTCCCGAGCGGCGATACCGTCAGCCTGACATTGACTTCCGCTTCGTTCGCACGTGCCGTTTATCTCGACCATCCTGCGCATGAAGGACATTTCACGGACAATTTTTTCGATCTGGATCCGGGTGTAGAGAAGATGGTCCGCTTCGTATCTCGTGCCGGAGATGTTGCCGACACCTTCGTGGAGAACCTCGAGATGAGAAGCCTGGTCGATGCATACTAAAGGCGGGGACGCAACCGTTACCCTGCGCAGCCACCACCTGCAGGTCATACGAACAGAGCGGGATCAGGCCGAATCCAGACGGTGATCTATGGTATACCCGCTGGAATGCCAGGCAATTGGCCCTCGCCCTCCGTCCATCTCCACATCGATACGACCCAGGCGTATGCCTGCGAAGCCGACCTGGGCGACAAGCGTCCGTCCTCCGGACGGCCTGGTAACCACCACAGGCTCATCCAGAAATGTGTGCGTATGCCCTCCCAGGATGATGTCGATACCTTCCACTTCATTCGCAACGGACAGGTCACTGACCCGATCGTTTCGGTAGCGGTATCCCAGGTGAGAAAGGCAGATAACCAGGGAGCAGCCCGCATCTCTGAGCGTGGTTACCGATCGCCTGGCCGCGGCAAGTGGATCGGCATAGGTAACTCCTTCGTGAAGGCTCGCCGGCACGAGGCGTTCGAAGTCAATACCCAATCCGAAAATGCCTACGTTGATCCGGCCAAATCTCTTGACAAGGGTCGGCTGCACGGCAGGCGCGAGCCTGCGATCGGTTATCCGATAATTCGCACTTACGAAAGGGAAGCGCGCATGGGGCAGCACCTTGACGAGTCCATCCACTCCGTTATCGAAGTCATGATTCCCCAACGTGGCGACATCGTAGCCCAGAGCCGACATGGTTCTGAACTCGACCTCTCCATCAAAGAAATTGAAGTAGGGTGTGCCCTGAAAAACGTCACCCGAGTCGAGCAGAAGTACGTGGCGATCTCTGGAGCGGATGTCCCGAACAAGTGCCGCCCTTCTGGCCACGCCACCAAGGCCCTGGTATCGGCCTCCGTCCATCGGAAAAGGGTCGATACGGGAGTGCGTGTCATTGGTATGCAGAATCGTAATCGGTGTGGTATTCCGAAGTGCACTCGTACTCCGGGACAGGAAAAGTCCCGTTCCGGCCAGGGAATAGCGTAAAAAACTGCGTCTGTTCATGTCTTCTTACTGCTCTGCAACCTTAATTCTGCCATCCAGCACAGGGAATATGACGCCCTGTTCACGGATATAGGTTTGGAACATATCCCGCAAGAGTACCGGCAGATCCTCCCTGCCCACCGGATTCCACAAGGCCTGCAGATTCCCTCCACCGTTGGCGAGATAGTCGCTGGTGACGACACGATACGTGCTGCCCGACGCAATCGGCCTCTCGCCGACACGCATATTGAGCGCCTTCCGGGTTTCGGGATCGATTTCCAGCGTACAGCCCGCGACGGGTTCGCCGTATGAAGAGGCGATTTGGTCCATCATCGCCTGTATTCCTTCCGCGTCGAGTGTCACTACCGTGACCCGGTTCTCGAAAGGCATGAGTTCGTATACCTCGCCTACGGTTATCGGGCCTGCCTGAATGGGCGCCCTGAGTCCACCGTTGTTGGTTACGGCACAATCGACCGGATCGGCGACAAGATCCTGCACAACGTCCAGCATGGCATCAGCCGCCATGTTGCCCAGCGCCCCCTCCGGATTGCCACGCTCCAGGAGGGCGGTCGCCCGACCGATCTCCTCAGAAATGTGGGCATCCATTCGCTCTCGAAAAGGTGCAATGAGAACCGATAGTGCCGAGTCTGCCTCAACACCCTCGCCTATTGCTACACTGGTGCCCCGGACGTCGGCGCTTCCGATACGTGAAACACGCTCCGATGTGCTGCAGGCCGGCAACATGACGACCAGGACAAGCAGCACCGGTAAAAACGAACGGTGTTTTGTGTCGGGAAGCATCATACGCATGCGTCAAGGTGTACCGGTGAACAAATCACTCAACCACATTCTGATAGTTTGCGATCCTGTGAAAGGTCATGTAGTTGGCATCGTGCGCACGATGTGCGCCATCCCATGCCGTTCGACTCACGAAGACGATGTCATCGCCGTCAAACTGCCAGTCGATGTACTGAAACGCATGGTTTTCCGGGTCTGGATGAGATAGCACGGTCCGGCGAACATTCCAGTTTCTGAGATCCGTCGAGGTGCTCAACACCAGAATATTCCGATAGGCGGCAGGATGACAATCGACGGGCTGCCGATATAGATCCGGCTTTCAGCAGAGCTGAAGTCGATCACCACGCCCGGTGGCGGTTCCGTGGAGGGTACCGAGCCTGATTCACAGCCCGTGATAACCGATAGGATTAACAATGACGGGAATAGACCTTTGATTTTCATTCTTCAGCTTCCGGTTCCGGTGTAACTGTGCTATGACCATGAACGATCTTCCAATCCGTTGCCCTCCTTTTGACCAGCAATGAAAACCGGCCGGACGATCCCGGCTGCTCGCTGCCGCTTAGCTTGTATTTGTCGAGCACAACCGCAGCATCTACTGCCGAGACGTCGACTTCGAACTCCGGATTGGATAATTGATATGGTAGTGGATGCGGACAGCCGAAGCAACCACATCGGATCCTCGAACCTGCAGTTTAATCAGACATCTATTATGAATAATCGACAAGGCAAACGGTCACCTGGGAGCACAAGCTTGACCGGAGTAAATCCCCGGTGGATCGTCAGTACTTTGCTGCAAAAGACAATCTCAGTACGTACCCTTCGATAAACGCGATATTTGAACCATCGGAGCGCAACATGAATCGACGTGAATTTCTTCTCGGCATGACGGCAAGTGGCGCAGCCGTTTCCCTGGCCGGTTGTGCGGATCGACAGTCCACCTCGGAACAGGTGACCTCACCTGCCGAGTTGCAAGCCGCCAACCAGGCGTGGTTCACCGACGCACGGTTCGGAATGTTCATTCACTGGGGTGTTTATTGCCTGCTCGGAAAAGGAGAATGGGTGATGCACAACGAGGAGATGACCGTGGAGGAATATGAAAAACTGCCGCCGCGCTTTAATCCCGTCGGGTACGACCCCGCTAAATGGGTTTCTCTGGCCAGGACGGCCGGTATGAACTATATCACCATTACATCGAAGCACCACGACGGCTTTGCCATGTGGGACTCGAAGGTGAGCCCGTACAACATCGTCGATGCCACGCCCTACGGCAGGGATGTGCTCAAAATGCTGGCAGACGAATGCAAAAAGCAGGAAATGGGATTGTTCTTCTACCATTCCCACCTCGACTGGCACCACCCGGACTACTATCCGCGTGGACGAACCGGACAGCACAGCGGCAGACCGGAGAGCGGCGATTTCAACCGCTACCTCGACTATATGGATGCGCAGGTGGCCGAGCTTGCCGGCGGCGACTATGGTGATTTGAAGGGCTTCTGGTTTGACGGATGGTGGGATCAGAAAGTAAACCGGGAAGACAAAGCCGACCGTTCGACGCACGTGGACTGGCGTCTACAGCAGACATACGACCTGATACACGAACTTCAGCCCGCCGCGATTATCGGCAACAACCACCACGTCGCTCCCTTCCCGGGAGAAGGCTTTCAGATGTTCGAACGCGACCTTCCAGGCAGCAATACCGCGGGTTTCAACACGACGGAAATCGGCAGCTTGCCACTCGAGACGTGTGATACCATCAACGGATCATGGGGATACAATGCCGCAGATGATGCCTGGAAATCACCTACCGAGTTGATTCACTACCTGGTTCGCGCGGCGGGGTTCGATGCCAATCTGCTCCTCAACGTAGGTCCCACCGATCTGGGCACATTTCAGCCGGAAGTGGAGGATCGGTTGTCGGCCATGGGTGAGTGGACCTCGAGATACGGCGACACCATTTATGGTACGCGTGGCGGGCCGACGGTCCCGGCGGACTGGGGTGTCACCACGCGGAAGGAAAACCGGATTTTCGTCCATGTGCTCGATCCGGAAGCAAACGACCGGCTAACCCTGCCGGGTACATCCGATCTGTCCGTTGCTTCCACGACGGTGTTCGGTTCCGATGCTCCGGTATCGTTTGCCTCGGAAGGTGACCTCGAGCTGGCACTGAATGGTATTGCACGCGACCCTGTCGACACGGTTCTCGTGATCGAATTGGATACATAGGAGAATCCGCCGGCAGAATGGCACGTCATCCGTGCACCTCCTTTGCCCTGGAGCCGGCGTTCGGTATGCCCCACCCATTTAATGGCCGGCAGATTGCCCGCACTATATGAAAAGAATACTCGTCACCGGCGCGCTCGGGCAGATCGGAAGCGACCTTGTGGTTGCCCTCCGAAAGCAAGCGGGCGTCAGGTTTGTTCTTCAAAGCGACATTAAACCTGCCGGGCAGGAAAATCAATCGATGTATGCCACACTCGATGTCCGGAACCGTGAGCAGCTCGAATTCCTGGTCGTTCGCAACGACATCGATACGCTTTTTCATCTGGCCAGTCTTCTCTCCGCCCGAGGAGAGCAAGCACCCGATCTGGCATGGGCGATAAATATCGAAGGCCTCCGGAACGTCCTCGACGTCGCAAGGCGCCACGATGTGCGGGTCTACTGGCCGAGTTCGATCGCCGTTTTCGGTGCCGGTTGCCCCCGCGATTGCGCGCCACAGCATACCATGCTGTATCCGCGAACCATGTACGG
>CAZIIP010000038.1:0-15770 GCA_964539455.1 uncultured Rhodothermales bacterium | reverse complement strand
GCTTGTTTCCGACGAAAGCCGACTGCCGCATTCGCAGCCGGGTTTATGGCAACAAAGTCGATCTTTTTGAGCGTGTCTGCCGGGCGTGCTTGTTTCCGACGAAAGCCGACTGCCGCATTCGCAGCCGGGTTTATGGCAACAACAAGGTTACGGTCCCGGGTTGATAGCTCCGGACGGCGGCGGATATAGCCAGATCATCAGGGGAGGTGAAGTGCGGGAAGACGGCGACTACTCGTCCTCCGAATGCATCGATACCGGTGTAATCTCCGAAAAACACCGCATCATTTGTGGAAAACGGCGAGAGACCGGGATCCTCGAGGGCAAATGTGTTTCCGCCGTCGATGCTGCGGGCAAGGACAACGGTAGCCCGGTCGTCATGGGCAGGCCCGCGGTCGAGGAAGACCACGTTGACCGATCCGTCCACGGGATCGACCGACATCCATGTAAAAAACTGGTTCCGTCCGTTTGATATATCGTCATCATTGACGCGGACGGGGTCGGACCAGTGGACACCGAGGTCATCGGAGTGCATGACAAACACGTCGGGATCGCCAAACCGGGCATCCACCCAGTTCACATACCAGCGGCCCCGATGGGGACCTTCGCTGTGATCCGCACCTGTTACCGGCATCCCGTTTGCGCGCATGATGCCTGTAACCTGCAAATCCCAGCCACCCGGCATGTCCGCGATGATCCGATCTTTTCCGAAGGTGACGCCGCCGTCGAATGAGCGGTCGAGCACCAAGCCGTCGGGACCGGCCCAGACCACGAACACTTCGCCGGAAACGCCGACGGCAGGTACGGCGCCTTCGACGGTGCCGTCGCCGTCCAGGCAGTCACCACCGCGGTCCGAAATTCGGACCGGCATTGCAAACGACCGTCCACCGTCTTTGGAAACGGAGAAATGAATCTGTGTGGAATCCGCGGGCGAATCGCTTCCGTATGAATCGAAGTGAGTCCATGAAATGTAAAGGTTGCCGAAGTGCGGCGATGCTTCAGACCGGTCGGCACGGAGGAACGGCTTGTCTTCGAACGGCTCGACCGTGTTGAGGTGATCGACAACGGCAACCGGTGCAGACCATGTCAACCCTCCATCCGACGAACGCTCTACAAATATTCCGTTTTTGGCCGGTGAAGGCTTCTCTTGCCGAATGCCGACGAATGAGATGTAGGAATGGAAGAACGTACCGAACGCATCCGCCGTTACGGCATCGTCCCCCTGCGCGCGCCGCTCGGGATTGTGTGACGGTACCGATCGCCACGTCCGTCCACCGTTGTGACTCGCATAGGCATAATTTTGCGTACGTGGATTTCCGGACGTTCCATAATGAAAAAAGGACGTCACCAGGTTGTCGGGATCCGATGGATTGATTGCCACGGAAGGTTCTGCAGCGCGGTGCGCTTCCGGCTCCGTTATGCGATACAGGCCGGGTGGGAGCGGTGCGGTCTTTTCCGTACCGCAAGCGAATTGAAAAGCGCCAAGCAGTATCAGCGTGCACGCAACGCGTGATAACGGAACAGGGTGCATCCTTTGGCTCGATACGGGTGTTTGCGAATACAGATGATCAACGGGGTTTTCACTTATTCCCGCCTGCGTCGGACGTTGCGCTGTTCTAACGGCTATCTGTTGCCGTAAACTTTTTTCGGATCGAATCCAAGATCGGTCTCCGTGAATTCAAGCCGGGCATCCGTTACACTGTTTCCGGCGATCTTCCGGTAGAAGCACGACCGATGGCCGGTATGGCATGCTCCTGGTCCGTGTTGCTGCACGCGTATCCACACGGCGTCCTGGTCGCAATCTATGCGCATTTCCTTTACCGTCTGGACGTGTCCGCTCGTGGCGCCCTTGTGCCACAGTTCCTGCCTGCTTCTGCTCCAGTATACCGCCTCGCCGAGCGCTATTGTCTGTTTGAGCGCTTCCGCGTTCATAAAGGCGACCATCAGCAGTTCACCGGTTTCCCAGTCGGTGGCAATTGCGGGCAATAGGCCGTTGCTATCGAACTTTGGCGCCAGCACGACGCCGGCTTCGACATCGATGGAGGATCGGTCCGGAAAATCCATTCTGGTAATAGCATGAGTTTGTGCAAAAAAGATGATCGCAGCGGTAAGCTGTTGGTGCCAATCGGCTAGTGCTGTCGCATGACTTTTCCGGCGAAAAGCAAGCGGACGTCGGGATCCAGCAGGAGCTCGACGGGTCGGGCGGGAGCGTGTATCCGGAAAGTTTGCTGTTGCTCGCTAATGTGAAGGGGCCGTATCGGACTCGGGTCGGACGTTGTTTCAAGCGCAACATCCAAAACGAACTGAAACGAAGGCTCCGGTTGCACCTGTGTCACGGTCAGATCCACGGCTTCGTCTCGTTCGTCATAGTCCCAGACGACGTCGACGACGGGGTGTCCCGGTCTGTGCAGCCACTGCGCGTATCCGGAGAAGAGCTCGGAACCGGCCACTTCCTCGATAGTGGAGAAAAAGTCTTCCGTATCCGCGTTTGCGTGTTTGAACTTCCGATAGTAGGCCTGCAAACCTTCGAAAAAGCGTTTGTCCCCGATCTCGTTGCGCAACATGTGGAGTATCCAGGCCCCTTTCTGGTACGTGTTGGCATTGAGCAGCGACATTGGATCATCCGTCCCGCTGTCGACGAGCGGTCGTTGACGAACGGTTCGGTGATACGCCAGGACGGTCTCGCGGGCACCGCGCATGTACTGCCGCAGACGATCCGGCCCGTAGCGGTGTTCAAAGTAGAGGCCGGTCAGGTAGGTGGCGAATCCCTCGCTGAGCCATACATGAGGCCAGTCATTTTCGGTGACCGCATCTCCAAACCACTGGTGGGCGATCTCATGCGCAACAAGTCCTTCCAGGTCGACGTTTTCCCCGACGACGCGTTCATTGTAGAAGATGGCGCCGGCGTTTTCCATCCCGCCGTAACGTGTTCGCGATTGAACGTTGGCGAGTTTCGCGTAGGGAAAGGCACCGATCAGCGAGTCGAAAAAAGCGACGACAGCCGGTGCCCGGGCAAAGTCTGAAAATGCCGAAGGTCCCTGGCGTTCGTAAACCCATGTTTCGACCGGAATTGCGCAGGATAACGTGTCCCGCTGCACGATGAAATCGGCCGCTCCGAAGACCATCAACTTGGTTGGCAAGGGCTTCGTTTGAGCGAAGGATGATTGCACGCGGCCGTCGGTGGTCTTTTCGGAGTGGACGATCGGGCCGTTGGATACGACCTCATAGTGCGGAGGTGCGGTAATATGAAAGGTGACGGTCGCCTTGTCGTTCGGTCTGTCGACTGTGGGCAGCCAATGCCGGGCACGATCGGGCCAGTTGTCTGCGAAAAAGGTGCGTTCACCAAATTTGTTGACGGAAATAATGAGTCCGTCAGCAGGTATTCCCGCATATGCGATTTCCAGGGTAACCCGTGCACCGATCCTCAACGGGGTATTCAACCGAACGGCGAGCCGATCCTCGTCGTGTTGGAAAGGGAGGTTTTGTCCGTCTCGGCGGATCGAAGTCACCTTCATACCGGTCGATGAGGGCCGGCCGGGGGGACCGACCAGATCGAAATGCGCCAGCCCGAGGAAATCGTTTCGGCTTTCGATGTGAACGTCCGCTTCGGCCGAAATTATGTCCGAGTCGTCCGTAATCTCGATATCGAACGTGTAGGACAGGACATCAAATTCGTGTTGGCCGTAAGTGATGACACCACCGACAAGCAGCAGCGCGGCATGGACGGCCAGGAGGAGCCGTACGGTGCAGCGGAAGCCCCCGCCTTTCAGATCATTCGGATAATGACTTTGAATCATGGGCCGAAATCGAGGGTATAGGTGTCAGAACCCTCGACGAAATAGAGGGTTCGCTCCTTTTCGCTCGGGAAGTGGGAGACCTTCATAATGTTGCGCTGGTCCGGCAGAAGGTCGAACAATGTCTTGTTGGTGACCTCGAGCCGGTCGATCACTTCTTCGCCGTCAAACTGTACCATATACCACCACATGTCCCGCTCGTCTCCACTGGCGAGCACCGATGCCGTAAGCTGCCGGCCGTCTTCTACGAGGCGCAAACGATCCTCGATGTATTGCAGAAAAAGCGCATCTGCCGATGCGGTGGGCTGCAATTCGAAGGACTTATCCTGCGAAAACCATCTTAGTGCCAGCTGCAGGTCGTCCTGAAAGTACCGCACGCGGCAAACGGCGACCGAGCCCTCTACCGCCATTCGTCCATAGCTGACGTAGAATTTGTGGGCAGGAGCGTTGGCCGACAAACCGAGCAACAGGGCTATGGGCAGTACAAAATGCACGAACGGACGGTCAAGCGCGGTTTATCGGTTGGGACGTTCGGTTTCGTCAACCGGCACGATTTCCCACACGTTGTCGGATCGATCGATATCGGCGAAGACTTCCTTTGGATCGATCTCGACCCGCACGATCTCACTGCGCGCAAACAGCCCCTTGGTAAATGCGCGCTCGTTGTTCCGCCATATATCCGCCGGCAGACGCACCATCTCGACGCTTCCGTCCTCGTATGTTAATTCGAGTTCCACGGGCAGGACGAGCCCGCCTTCATTCTCAATCTCGATGCGGTAGTAGTACTTGCCGTATTCGGTGTTACCGACAAGTTCTTCGGCGGGTTGACCCGACACGGCGCCCAGGGCCTGATCGTTGGCATGGGTTGTATAAAACCATCCCCGCCAGAAATAGGCCAGGTCTTCGCCGGATGCGTCCTCCATCGTACGGAAGAAATCGGCCGGCTGTGGGTGCTTGAATGCCCACCGCGCGGAATATTCCCGAAATGCGTCATCGAAGATTTCCGGTTCGAGTATCTGTTCCCGGAGCATCACGAGACCCGTAGCCGGCTTGGCATAGCCGTTAGGGCCGAAGTCCTTGTGTATCAGGTCTGACTGTGTCATAATGGGAACCTGGTCCGGATCCTGCATATAGGGAACAATCAAATCCGCCGGTCCACGCCGGCTCGGGTATGTTCCGTCGGTGAATTGCGCGCCGACCTCGGTCCCCGCCCACCGGGCCGCGTAGTCCTGTTCGGCGTAGTATTGAAGGAAGGTGTTCAAACCTTCGTCCATCCATGTCCATCGCCGCTCATCGCTTGCGACGATCATTGGAAACCAGTTATGTCCGACCTCATGAATCGTTACTGAAATGAGCGCTCGTTCGAGACCTTCCGAGTAGGAGCCGTCCGGATTGGGTCGGGCCCCGCAAAAGGCGATCATCGGGTATTCCATGCCGAATACGGGACCGTGAACATTCACGGCTTTCGGATAGGGATAGCGGAGTGACATTCTACCGTAGGTGATCAGCGTCTGGATTGTCGCTCTGGTGGAAACCTTGTCCCAGAGCGGCATGGCCACCCGCGGATAGATCGAGTGGACGGCGATAGGCTCATCGTCCGCTTCGTATTTGAAGCCTGCGGCATCCCATACATAAGCGGCTGAGGAGACCCACGCAAAATCGCGCACATTTTCGGCCTTGAAATGCCAGGTCAGGGTTCCGGAATTAACCGGCCTGCTATCGGGAGTACGCACTTCCTCCGGTTTGACAATAAATGTGGGTTCCGTGCCTTGGTACGCCTCCTTGAGTCTGGCCCGCTGCTCTTCCGTCAGCACTTCCTCCGGATTTTGGAGGACCCCCGTCGCATCGACGATATGGTCATAGGGCACGGTCAGTTTTACGTCGTAGTCACCAAAGCCCAAATAAAACTCGCCTCGCCCCAGAAACTGGTCCGTTTGCCATCCATTGACGTCGTCATACACCGACATCCGGGGGAACCACTGTGCCACGTCGTAGAGCCATCCGTCATTTACCCGCTCTTTGGCGCCCCGGCCGCGATCGGGCATGACAAAGTCCCAGTCGATTTCAAATTCGATCTGTTCGCCGGGCTCCAGCGGCTGCGGCAAATTGATCTTCATGACGGTGTTGCGAATGTGGTGCTCGGCATCGAGGAGGTTGCCGTTTTCATCGACGAACTGGACGCGGGAGATCGTGTAACCGCCGTCAAACGGAACGGGATGGATAAAGGACCGTGCGCGCAGGCTCAGGTTTTCAGGTAGTGCACCACGCATTTTGTAGGTACGTGAGTGTTCGATCGACCGGACGTTTTGATCGAGTTGCACCCAAAGGAAACCGAGTGCGTCCGGTGAATTATTGTGATACGTGATGCGTTCCGAACCGAAGATGCGATGCGTGGTCGTGTCCAGTCGCGCCTCGATGGCGTAATCGGCGCGTTGCTGCCAGTACCGGTAGCCCGGTGCGCCGCCGGCGTTTCTGTATTCGTTCGGATCGGGCCACTCCTCGATGGGTCTGAACATCGACCGGTTGGTCCGACGGCCGTCATCCGGTTCGATCCATGTCTGCGCATCGATCGGTGATGCAAAGAGCAGGATGAGCGGGATGACGGCATACAAACATGATCGAAAGCGGGGGAGAGAGTCCATTTGAAAGAGGTAGTGCGTTATTCTTGACAAGGTCTGTTGCCGTGCAGATCGTCGCATATGCGGCGATCGTTTACGTTTTCGAACCGGGTCTTCTATACGTTGGAGACGGCTAATAGTTGGTCCAGAATAAGGGTCACGGCGATACCGAGTGTGGCTCCTGAAAGTACCAGTACCCACGACCGTTTTTTCATCCGCAGCCAGTTTATTGAAACCGAAAACAGCGCCACGAGAACCGCAACAATAATGAGCTGGCCGATTTCCAGACCGACATTGAATGAAAACAGCGGCCAGACGATTCCTTCCTCGCCGCCGAGTATGGCGCGGAGAAAAGTGGAGAAGCCCATGCCATGGATAAGACCGAACCCCAGCGCCATTGCATACTTTCCCCACTCCGAGCGATCTTTCTTCCTTGTCGGCGGCGCTGCGATGTTGACCAGCGAAGTGATGATGATTGTAACCGGAATCAGCAACTCGATGAGTGATACGTCGACAACAATGAGATCCAGCGTAGCGAGTGCCAGCGTCACACTGTGACCGACGGTGAATGCGGTTGCCAGCCAGAAAAGTCGTTTCCACTCCCGCAAACCGTATCCGGCGCAAAGCGCGGCGATGAACAGAATGTGGTCGTATGCCTGCAAATCGGCAACATGCGTCAGTCCCAGACGCAGGTAAACCAGAAACTCGGACCACATAATCGTTATACGTTTTACTAAGTTTGTATTACCGGCTACTTCAACAAGGCGAAATTGAGGAGGTTCAGGCGCCTTTCATCGACTACGCTCCTGTGGCTCCGAAAGTCTTTTTTTCACGGTATAAACCCATGACATCTCCCGGAAGTGATCTGAAATCCGACGAGATAGCTGCAATCGTACTCGCCGCAGGCCGGTCCTCCCGATTTCCGCGCAGGAACAAGTTGCTGCTCGAATTTAGAGAGGGAACGGTCATAGAGACGGTCGTGCAAACCTTGCTGCATGCAGGTATCGACGAAGTGTTCGTAGTTACGGGTTTCGATGAAGAAGCCGTAAGAAAATCATTGGAGGGAGTGGAGGTACATCTCCTGCACAACCCGGACCATGCAACCGGGATGGGGAGTTCGATTGCGGTGGGTATTGCCGGTGCTGGACGGGACGTAGACGGCTATATGCTCTGTCTGGGCGACATGCCGCTCGTCCGAACCGAGACCATCAGAAAGCTGCTTGCCGCTTTTACCGGACTCGTCAAGCCGAGGGATGCGATCGTGCGTCCCGTGTTTCGCGGCGTGGAAGGGCATCCGGTGCTCATTGGCTCCTCCTATCGAAGTCAACTGGCCGCATTGGCCGGGGATCACGGCGCACGATCCGTTCTCGATCGCAACAAAGCACATCTCACTCTCGTCGATGTATTCGATGTCGGAGTGTTTACGGATATCGATTCGATTGAGGATTACAGGCGACTTCGCGACAACTTTTAGCGGTGACAGGCTGCATTGCATGGTGCTACGACATGAACCGGGACGCTCGCTGTTCGGATCGACGACCGGGTCAGGCACCGCTTGGCGCTTGGTCCCGTGATCCAATACGATCCGGTTGATTCCGTATATCCGAGCCGAGCTGCCCGTGACCGATCGTCACGAAGGAGCCGAGCCGAGCTACCCGTGACCGATCATCACAGGGCCGAGAAGGCCGGTCGGGAGTGGCGTATCGGTCCGGGAGCGTGAGACGAAGTACTGGACGTTGTCGTTATCGGCGAGTGAGCGCGCATAATTGAACAACAGGGTGCCCACCCGGATTTCCAGTTCGTTGTTTCCTGCACGCAGTACCTGAGAGGTACCTACACGCCGCGGGCCATACCAAAGACTACCCAATGGTGAGCCGTTCAGGATCACCTCAGCCGTCTCGTGTACCACTCCCAGGTCGATCCAGCTCCGGGCTGCATTCTTGGGTGCATCGAAAGTCGTTCGATATGTGACCCATCCGGAGAAGGTCTCGAGTCCGGAGACGGTACTGAGGTCGGTCAAATCCTGAAGCGATCGTCGCTCCGTTCGTCCGTCCGGCCATTCGAGGGCCACATCCCAGGGGCCGTCCACCCTTAATACCGAATCCGCGGCAGCGAAGCGATCGAAAGTTGTGTCATATCCGATTGGCTCAGCAGCATCAGATTCGAAAACCAGCAAGAGCGATTGTAGCGGAGCCAGATCGAGGTTCATGCCGTCGCCGGCGGCCGGGGTCCGTTTGCGTTCACCCGATTCAGGATCCCAGACCCACGGATTGGTAGTACGGGTATTGAAAATGGCGCGTCCTCTATATCGCCGCTCGCGATCAACATTCGCCAGGAAGAAAACCGTTCTTTCGTCCGTTTCTCCCTGTATCTGGAAGAGGTGCTTGTTCGGTTTGTCCAGTGTGATAGGTGCCGGAACGTCGAAAAGAGACACGACCGTTTCCAGCCAGGCCAATTGCGCGAATTCTTCAGGAGGTTCGAAGAACCGGACGTTGTCCCCTGATTGAAGCTTTTCGACGGCATCCACCATGCGCTGATCGGTGGCATCGGTATCGGTAAGATGGGCGGTTTGGGAGGGCCACGATTCCACGACGGCAATTTTCCCTCCCTTTTCGGCGAATGCGGCAAGGGATTCCGCCGTTTCTACGGTGAGCCGTTCCACACCGGCCAGAATGAGGAGGTCGAGCGTTACGGGGCCGTACGTGAGCCTTCCACCTTCGATCGTTCCCTCCGTGACGATTGTGCGGTTTACGTATTCTGCTCCATAGCCGAGATTAGAAGCCGCCTGCCACAAGGTATGCAGGTACCAGGGGGTCGTGTTGTAGGGGTTTCGGTCCAGCCCATGGTGGCTCCAGACGTCAACGGTGGGGCCAAGGATGCCGATTTGAGCCGCGGGACGGACTTCCTGAAACACCCAGCAAAGCCGTGCGGCATAGTCGGACCATTCGTGGAAGTAGGCCCACCAGGGATTGTCCGGATGGAAATAAGTCCCGAACCGAAGCCATCCGGGAAAGGGCGTTCCGTCGGGTGAGTGGTTATAGCCATGCAGAACGAGGTGGTTGATCCCCGCGACGATGTTCAGGTCGGTCGCCTGCTTGATATACTCCAAAGACGCCTCGAACACGCCGCGGGTATTGGTCATCGCCTCTGACGAGGCGATTCTCCGATCGCTGAAATGAGCACCGGAGGAGGCATACTTGTTCCAGATGGCGTATCGAACCTCATCGATTTCCGCATGCCGAACCCAACCGGAGCTAAACAGCCACTGATCACCCTCGGGGATATCCGGAACCAGGTAGCCGTCCAGCAAATCCGTGTAAAGCCAGGGATGGCCGTATGCCTGATACCGGCTTTCGACGCCGTTCCTGTTGCACCACTCGTGGTACGGCAGGATGAAGCGCTCCTCGAAAAGCTCCGCAAGCGTAAGGCTGAAATCAAAGCGGGCTCGCAGGACGGTGTCGGCGTTCGTACCGGACAATTCAGCCTCCCTGTCCAGGATTAGCGGAAGGTACGGCATGAGTGGATACCCCCTGCGTTCCTCGAACACCTCGGGCAGATCGGACGTCCAGTTGGCGCCTTCGAGCTCGATACTGTCGCAGAACAGCGATCGGACACGGCGTCCCATTTGACCGCCCATTGCCGGTCCCAGGACGTCAGACATACGCGTCAGGTATTTCTCTACCGCTGAGCGGTTGAAATGGTCAAGCACAGGTCCGTCCGCACCCGGCGCACCATACATCACGTCTCGAAAGCGGTTATGCCATTCGATGATATACAAGACCCATTCGCCGTCGGCAATGGGCAATGTCAGCGTTCCGTCCGGCTCGATCCGGTTGGTCAGGTCCAGAACTCCCTGCGAAACGAGCAGCGGTTTTGGGAAAAGCTGAGCGGACAGGATTTTCCGATCGGTAGCGTCGACGGGCAAGTCGTCCAGAGAGACCGAAGTCGGACCCTGGAGATCGTACCGTTTGCAGGATACGCCCTGAATGGTTTCATCCGGCTCAAGAAATTCTCCGCCGAACGGCCACCCGGTACCGACGATCAGATCGGTATGCATTCCGCGAACGGCCGCCTCGTCCGCTACCTTTCTGACGATATCGTTCCACTCGTCACTGAGCCACGCGACTGCACGTCCCGAGGGCTCTATCGTGTCGTGTAAGCCGATCGGATTGATCTCGATACCTCCTGCTCCACCTTCGTGCATGGTTTGAAGCTGTTGCACGAGTTCGTCTGCGGTAATCCGGTTGCCGTTCCACCACCAGCGGAAGAATGGCCGGGCAAGCGAAGGCGGAGATTGAAAGCCTTCCCAGAGTGCATCGCCGCCCGTTTGCCGGCTTCGGCAGCCCGAAAGGGGACCGACGAGGGGTATGGCGATAGCGCCCGAAGAGACGAGTTGGAGAAAGTCGCGGCGGGTATGCGGCATTGTTGGTGGGGGAATTAGGTCATCTGTTGCGCAGAGGCAGGCAATCGCAGTGCCGGTGGAAAATGAATGAGTTTGGGAAGATATCAACGCATTCGTGCGGGGAAAGCATGTCGCGATCTTAGCGTCCTCAGGGCGAATAATCAAGGAGATGTGACGGGTTTCGGCCGGCATCGCCGAGACGAACGGTTTCGAATTGTCGGTTTATCGGTTCGCGTTTCCGGTGCGGCCCCGGCGGAGGCACCTGAATCATTTCCGGCCATTACTTATCTTTTCTCCGTCCGGATGCCCGGACGAGCCATGTCTTCATTTCCAATCCTCATATTGTATGCCTGAGAAAAAAGGGATGCCCCGATCGGTTTCGAGGCGCGCATTCATCAAGGGCTTCGGTACCACCGCTGCAGCTACGGCCGCTTCCGGGACCCACGCATTGGCCGACGAACTGGAAAAGGTAAATCGCGAGCGGGCTGTCGGGCCCGGCGAAGCGCCCACGACACTCCGTGTTAACGGTGTGGAACACGCCCTGGACATCGCGCCGAACGAAACCCTGGCGGAGGTCCTTCGGGAGAAACTCGGCCTGACCGGCGCCAAGGAAGTATGCGGAAGGGCCACCTGTGGTGGCTGCACCGCCCTCGTGAACGGCACGCCCGTATACTCCTGCATGTACCTGGCCATTGAGGCCGTCGGAAAGGACGTTTTGACGGTGGAGAGTCTGGCGGACGGAGACGCGTTGAGTCCGCTACAGGAGGCATTCGTCGAGGAAGACGGCATGATGTGCGGTTTCTGTACTTCCGGCTTTCTAGTCACGTTGTCGGCGCTTCTCAAGGAGAATCCGAGTCCTTCGGAAGAGGAGGTCAAACATGCGGTTTCGGGCCACCTCTGCCGATGCGGCACCTATCCCAGGGTTGTGTTGTCGACCCTGCGTGCCGGCGGTTCCCTCAAGCAATCATCCACAGAAGTTATCCCATTGAGCCATGCCGAAAAATTGGCCTGAAGATCCACGCTATCTCGGAAAAGACACGCCTCGTGTGGACGGCCCGCTGAAGGTGTCCGGTAAGGCAAAATACGCTTCCGATCGCCGGCTTCCGGGTCAGTTGCACGGCAAGATACTCCGTGCTCCCTGGGCTTCGGCCGAACTGCAGGCAATCGACCTGGAACCTGCCCGTGCCGTGCCCGGCGTAAAAGCGGTCGTTCTGGCGCGCGAAGTGCCGCGACAGATCAGATACTACGGCGAAGAGATCGCCGCTGTGGCAGCGACCAGCAAAGCGGCGTGTGATGAAGCACTGTCACAAATCCGTCTGCAGGTCGCAGAAAAAAGCCATGTCGTTACCGAGACCGAAGCCCTCAAGCCGAATGCGCCGCGTGTTTTCGAGGATCAGTCCAACGTCAGCGCGCCACGCACGAGCGAAACCGGAGACGTCGATGCTGCCTTCGAAACGTCGGCCGCCGTGGTCGAGGGTGAATTCAATACGCAGGTGCAACTGCACCAGTGTCTCGAACCACATGGCAACACCGCATCGTGGGATGGCGAGGAACTCACCATCTATGCGTCTACGCAGGGCGTATTTGCCGTACGAGACGGTGTCGCGGACAACCTGGATCTCGATCAGAACAACGTCCGGGTCGTGTGCCATTTTATGGGCGGCGGCTTTGGATCAAAACTGATGGCAGGTGTGGAGGGGGTGCTTGTTTCCCGGCTCGCAATAGCGGCGGGGGCGCCGGTGAAATTGGTGTTGAGCCGTCAGGACGAATCCCTTTCGGTAGGCAACCGGCCGTCCTCGTATCAGAAGATCAAAGTCGGTGCCGATTCGGAAGGCAAACTCACCGCATTTGAGATGACGGGCTTCGGGACCGGCGGATATGCGAGCGGCGGTTCCCGTCCGGGTGGCGGAGGCGGCGCCGGAGTGCCGATGCCGTACATCTATACCGTACCCAATGCACGCGCCAAGCAGTATGGTGTTGCCGTCAATGCCGGAGCCGGCCGGCCGATGCGTGCCCCCGGTCACCCGCAGGCTTCGTTTGGGATGGAAGCGGTAATGGATGAACTGGCTATTAAGCTCGAGATCGATCCGCTTGACATGCGTCTGAAAAACGATCCCGCCGAACTTCGTCGTAGATGCTATGAAATTGCGGCAGAGCGTTTCGACTGGCGATCCCGCTACAAGGAGCCGGGTACCTCGCCCGGTCCTGTCAAGACGGGTATTGGTCTGGGAGGCGCAACCTGGGGTGGCGGCGGTGGGCGTACCCAGGCCGAAGCCCAGATCAATCCGGACGGAACGGTTGAAGTCCGCGTCGGAAGCCAGGATCTCGGAACCGGTACCTTCACGTTGGTTGCCGTAGTCGCCGCCGACGCGCTGGGTCTGGACGTCGGCCAGATTCGCGCCCGCATCGGGGATACCCGCTTTCCGCCTTCGGGATCGAGCGGTGGCAGCACCACCGCGGCTTCCGTATCACCTGCGGTGTATGATACCTGTCAACGTGCCGAGCAGGCCTTGAAGGAAAGCAGCGGCATGGACGATGTGCGTGGAGAAAACTGGAAGGCCGCCTGCAAGACGCTCGGAGTTACACCACTTGTCGTGCAGGGCGGCTGGGTAGAGGGGCTGTCGTCGAGCGGCTCACACTCCGTCCAGATGGCCGAAGTCGAAGTGGACACGGAAACCGGATTTGTGAAAGTGAACGAAGTGCTGGTCGTTCAGGAAAACGGTCTGGTGGTCAACAAGCTCACTTGCGAAAGCCAGGCATACGGCGGGGTAATCCTCGGGCTGGGTTTTGCCTTGTACGAGCAGCGTATCATGGACGAAGAAAGCGGATATGTTCTGAATCCCAATTTCGAGACCTACAAGCTCCCGGGAGTCGCCGACATTCCGGACATCAAAGTCGTTTTGCTCGACAATCCTGAACGCGGCGTGATCGGCGTCGGTGAACCTGTAACGATACCGACGGCCGCGGCCGTCGCCAATGCCGTAGCAAACGCCATCGGCGTGCGGGTGACCAGCCTGCCGATTACCCCGCCAAAGGTGCTGGCTGCCCTTGGTAAAGTGCCGAATCACGCGCCCGTTGAAATTGCGTGGGAAGCCCTCGCGCAAGCCGGATAACCAACCCCGAACGATATCTCAGATCTTCCATGAAACCGTTTCAATACGCCACAGCCACCTCGGCCGAATCGGCTGCTGATCTTGTAGCCGACAACGGGCAGTACTTTGCCGGCGGCATCGATGTGCTCGGTCAGATCAAGGAAGGCATTTCGGCACCCGATATTCTCGTAAACGTCAAGGAAATCCCGGGGACGCATGACATCACTCCCGGTCCGGCGACGTGGACGGTCGGTGCCAATGTCAAACTCACTGCGCTTTCCGAGGATGAAGGGATCTTGAACACGTTCCCCGGTCTGGCGGAAGCCGCTGCAGATGTAGGCTCTCCGCAAATCAGGAATCTCGCCTCGGTAGGCGGTAATCTGTCGCAGCACTCACGATGCTGGTACTATCGGCATAACGACATCGAGTGTCTGAAGGGAGGCGGATCGACCTGTTTCGCCCGCGTGGGACGAAATCGTCATCACTGCCTCTTTTCGAGCAATCCGTGCATCAGTCCGGTCGTATCCAACCTTGCGCCCATGCTCGCGGCACTCGATGCGCAGATTGTCGTTTTCAGAGACGGTTCGGAGGTATCCATGTCCGTCTCAGAATTCTATGAGATGGCCTGGTACAACCCGCTTTCTCACAATTCGCTTCGCCCGGGAGACCTGGTCGTGCGCGTGGAAATTCCAACAGCCACCGCTGCGAGCACCTATATGCAGGCATCCGAAAAAGGCGCTTTTGATTGGGCCCTTGTGAGTTGTGCTGCGGCGGCGAATGTAGACGGGAATACGCTCTCGAATGTACGTGTGGCGTTGGGAGCGATAGCGCCCGGACCTCATATGTCGGATGACGCCAACGGGCTTCTCGAGGGGCAGCAATTCACCGCGGCTCTCGCCGAGGAGGCCGCCGATGTGCTGCTCGACGGGGCGGCGCCGCAAACCGACAATGGATACAAGGTGCCTATGGCAAAGGCACTGGTCAAGCGAACCCTTACGCGTCTGGTATCATGAACAAACCAATCTGCAAGCACCTTCGGACCAAGCGACTGTTCATTCCGGCGCTTGCCGCCGACGCATTTTCGCTTGAAGAAGACCCGCACGAGGTCGTTCAGTGCTGGTGCAACAAAACGATGACCGAATTGGGACGCGACGATCGTCACGTGTCCTACGAAGATTGCAGCGACGAAAAACGGAGTTGCTTTCGGTTGTAATTCGGCTACTGCCCGGAGACACTGCAACGATGGTCCAGGTGCTGCGACCTACTGCGCGGCAGGTACATAAACGGCCCAGAAACCGGTGTCCGGTGCGGCCAGCCGCAAACCGGTCGCATCAGGTGACATCTCCTCCGCAGGGTGCCACATCGATCGAGACACGTCGAGCCAGGTGAGACTGTCGGCCGGGACACCGGGCGAATCCGGGATCGTCAGGACGATCTCTCCACCGTTCGGGAAGAAAACGGCGACATCCCCTGCCGTCCCGGCAATGGCATAGGCTTCATTCTCCGCTCGTTCCACCATGCGGGCGTTTGCCGGAGCCGCTTCAAAGATGTCGATCCGGTCCAGCAGCATTCGCATACTCCGGATATGCGTCTGAGCCGTTCCGCTGATCCCAATACCCGCGTCGGGCCGGTGATAACGGGATGAGGCCATTCCACCGAATATGTTGCGCCAGAAGCGCTCGAGTCCGTCTCGTGTCGTACCGTATCGGCCCGTATCTGCGCCATAAATCTTCACGTTATTCAGCGGACGGACGACTCCCGAGGATACGATCCGTTCTCTTTGGCGCTGGGCATTATCCCAATGGGCCTGGCCGGTCTGGTGGTTGTTCTGCGATACGTCTACGAACGTATACAACTCCGGATGGTC
>CAZIIP010000037.1:0-15817 GCA_964539455.1 uncultured Rhodothermales bacterium | reverse complement strand
GAACTCGAAATTGCCCTGTTCGATTTGCTGGGCAAACAGGTCAGGCTGGTCGATTCGGGCAGGTGGAAAACCGGGAATCACTGGGTCCGCTTTGACGTAGGCCGGTTGCCTGCCGGTCTTTACTTCTTGCGTTTCCGCACGGATACCCGGATTCACGCACAACCGGTTGAGGTCGTCCGGTAGTACCGGCCGATTCAGGATTCAGGTGACAAGGCCCTGTTTACGATAATAGATCATCGTAGTATCCAGACTTCCGTGACGCATGCGGCTACGCACATCTTCGATTTCCATTCCCCGACCGAGCCAAATGAGTGGTGCGGTATGGGTCAGGCTGTGCGGAGTGATTCCGGGGCGTTTGAGGCCGGCGCGTTCGAGATGCAGGTTGATACGCGATCGTATGGAACGCGTTTTCAACCGTGCACCTTCCGAACGGTTGCCATGAGAGGCAAATAACGGATCCTGAGACAGCACGCGGCCCCGGGCTTGCAGGTAGGTGCGCAGCCGATCCACCACGGGCGGGTCCAGCGGAACGTGTTCATCTTTTGCCGTTCTCCCCTTGCCCTGCACCCGCAGGTACCAGCCCATGAGCGTCTGCTCCACATCTGCGTAGTCGGACCGGACGATCTCAATCTCCGACAATCCCGCGAATGCCATCGACGCAACCACGGCAACATCCCGCAGCTGCAGCATGGTTTCAGTCCCTATCGCATTCAAAAGTCGTTCCACCTCGGCCTTTTTCAAAACCTTGCGCGAGTGATCATCCGGCCGCCGATTGCCCTTTACATCTGCGGCAGGGTTATCGGCAAGCCGCCCTTCATCGACCAGAAATTGACAAAAACGCCGAACGGCCGTCAGGTAGGTCGACACGGATACCTGATGGAGATTCCGTACGTCGGTGAGATGGCTTTTGTATGCCTCGAAATCCGTATGCCGAAACCGGAATGACCCCGAAATCGGGGCATGGAAACGTTTGAACTCGTTGAGCGCCCGACCGTACGTCCCTGCCGTTTCCGTGCTCTTTTCGGAGAGATAATCGGACAGAAACCGGCCGATCAATTGCTCCAGATTGGCGGCGGAGAGCGTCAGACCTTCAGCGGTGCGCTCTCCACTGGATGCGGATTCCGGCATTGGGCTTACAGGGTTTGGTGACCCGAAAAGAAAAGAAACGAAACCGTAGCCCGAAGTGCAATAACGGATATTGGCGATAGGCACCGGCATCAGCCCAGCAGATCGTTGTCGGGCTCGACCTCTTCAAGGCTCTTCACTACCGTCTGCATGAATGACGCCGCCATGGCTCCATCGATGATCCGGTGGTCATAGGTCAGCGAGAGCATCATCATGCTCCGGATTCCGATCACGTCTCCGAGCGCCTCATCCTCGATCACCACCGGCTGTTTCCTGATCGTCCCGGTAGCAAGAATGGCCACCTGCGGCTGATTGATAATGGGCGTTCCGATGATTGATCCGAGCGACCCGACGTTGGTAACGGTAAACGTGCCTCCGGACAATTCGTCCGGTTCCAGACGTTTGTTGCGGGCCTTTTCTGCGAGATCTGCGGCGGTCTTTGCCAGACCGACCAGATTCTTGCTGCCTGCGTCGCGGATCACGGGAACGACGAGTCCCATCTGTCCGACGGCAACCGCAATGCCGATATGAAAATCCTTTCGGACGAGTATGTTGGTTCCTTCTACCGATGCATTCAGCCAGGGATGTGCCCGCAGGGCGTCGACTGCAGCCCGTACGAAGAACGGCGTGTAGGTCAGTTTCACGCCCTCTCGCTCGAGAAAAAGCTTTTTTCGGCGTTCGCGAAGTTTGACGAGATTCGTCACGTCCGCTTCGGCAAACGACGTGACATGAGCGGAAGTGGCCTTGGATCGGACCATGTGCTCCGCAATGATCTGGCGCATCCGGTCCATCGGCACAATCTCCACACGATCATCCCCGCTAGTCGATACGGGCGGCGTTTCCCGCTCCCGGGCCGCCGGCCGGCGTGCGGCCGGTTTCGGCGGGGGCACCGCCTTTCGTTCTTCGAGATAGGCCAGGATATCCTTTTTGGTAACCCTACCCTCTTTCCCGCTGCCCTCGATGGACTCGAGTTCGGCCTGTGACACTCCCTCTTCACTCGCGATTGATCGCACGAGTGGAGAGTAGAAGCGTCCGTCGCTACCCCTCCTTTTCGGCGCCTCACCGGCATCGGACGACTTCTCGGCAGATTTTGGGGCCGGCTTCTTGGCCGGCGACGGAGCCTCGGGCGCAGATGCCGTCTCCGGCTTCGCACCGGCCTCGCCGATACGGGCCAGAACGGTACCGACCTCCACCGTTTCCCCCTCCTCGACAAGAATTTCGAGCAGCACGCCCGGTGCCGGCGCAGGAATGTCCGAATCCACCTTATCCGTCCCGATTTCCAGCACCGTTTCATCTAACGAGACTTTGTCACCGGGCTTCTTGTGCCAGGTCAGTACGGTGCCCTCGATCACGCTCTCACCCATTTTGGGCATCACTACATCCACTACCATCCCCGTATCTCCGGGCGCAGCCCCTTCAGGCTCCGGCTCCGTTGCCGGCTCCTCCTCCGCTACAGGTTCCGCGGCTTCTGCCTCAGCGCCGGATTCCTCCGGCTGCTGCTCGACGGTCCCGCTGCCGGTTTGCGCCGCGTCGTCAGCGATCTGCTCCCCATTCTCTTCTCCGGTGTTGATCCTGGCCAAGACGGTGCCAACTTCCACCGTCGCGCCCTCTTCGACGAGTACTTCGGAAAGTTTGCCGGAAGCGGGAGCGGGAATGTCCGAATCCACCTTGTCGGTTCCGATCTCGAGAAGGGTTTCATCGAGACTGACCGCATCACCGGGCGCTTTGTGCCAGGTCAAGACGGTTCCCTCTATCACGCTCTCGCCCATCTTGGGCATCACGACGTCGATAGTAGCCATGGTGATGGATCCTTATTGTGACGGGCGCCACCCGTCGAAGATATTCAGATGTACAGTCAATATACGTGTGGAACCTGCTCTACGCGGCTGAGGCGTTCGGGTTCAGACGAAATGCATCGCAGAAAAGGCCCGGCACTTCTTAGGTACCGGGCCTTTTGGTCCATTTCATTTGGTCGGATCAGGCGATCAGCGGCGCTATGACCAGGGCAATCACCGCAATCAGCTTGATCAGAATGTTGAGGCTCGGGCCGCTCGTATCCTTGAGCGGATCTCCTACGGTATCGCCGACGACGGCCGATTTGTGCACCTCGCTACCTTTCCCGTACATCACACTGTCGATTTCGAATCCTGCCTCGATCAGCTTTTTGGCGTTATCCCATGCGCCGCCTGCGTTGGCCTGGAAAATAGCCAGCAAGACGCCGGAAACGGTCACACCGGCCAGCAAGCCACCGAGCATGTCCTTGGAGATCAGCCCGATGATGACGGGTACGGAAACCGCCAGCAATCCGGGAAGCACCATTTCGCGAATGGCCGCACGTGTCGAGATGTCGACGCATTTAGCATAGTCGGCTTTTGCCGTTCCTTCCCTGAGCCCGACAATCTCTTCAAATTGCCTGCCTACTTCCTTGATCATGTCTCCCGCAGCGCGTCCAACCGCACCCATTGACATGGCGCTGAAGATGTAGGGTAGAACGGCTCCGATGAGCAAACCGGCGAGGATGACCGGTTCCGCGACGTTAATGTCGTCTACCCCGGCCTGTTGCATAAATGCCGCAAAAAGCGCGAGCGCCGTCAGGGCGGCGGAGCCGATCGCAAATCCCTTGCCGATCGCAGCCGTGGTATTGCCGACGGCGTCGAGCGTATCCGTCCGCCCCCGTACTTCCGGTCCCAGCTCAGCCATCTCGGCGATGCCACCCGCATTGTCTGATATCGGACCGTAGGCATCGACCGCAAGTTGGATGCCGGTGACCGACAACATGCCAAGTGCGCCGATGGCGATGCCGTAAAGTCCGGCAAAGTGCGCAGCACCAATGATGGCCAGCGCAAGAATCAGGGCGGGAATTCCGGTCGAGAACATACCCGTACCGATACCGGCAATAATGTTGGTGGCCGCGCCGGTGACACTTTGCCGGGCAATCCCTGCAACCGGTCTGGAATCTGTAGCGGTGAAGAACTCGGTTACGAGCCCGATAAGCATGCCGGCTGCCAGGCCGATGAGCACGGCGTAAAAAATGCCGTTTGCGGAGTACGACGCATCACCCACGGTCCATGTCGCGGGCATAAGCCAGCGTATGACGAAGAAGGCGACGACCGCCATCAGCCCCGCGGCGCCGAATTCGCCGATGTTGAGTGCTTTTTGCGGACTGCCTCCCTCCCTGACCCGAACGGCAAATGATCCAAGGATCGAGACGATGATCCCGGCTGCCGCGAGCACAAGGGGCAGTAGTACGGCAGAGATAGGGTCTACACCCTGCGCGGTAAAGACGTCCATAAAAGCCGTACCGAGCACCATGGCACCGATGATGGAGCCGACATAGCTCTCGAACAGGTCCGCTCCCATGCCTGCCACGTCACCGACATTGTCACCTACGTTGTCCGCAATCGTTGCAGGGTTTCTGGGATCGTCTTCCGGAATGCCTTCATACACTTTCCCGGCAAGATCGGCACCCACATCGGCCGCTTTCGTATAGATGCCGCCACCAACACGCGCGAACAGGGCGATGGAGGATGCGCCGAAGGAAAAGCCGGTAATGACGTTGATTACCTTGATGGCCGTCCATCCGATTTCACTATAGATTGCGAACAGACCGCCGAGGCCAAGCAAGCCGAGGCCGACGACGCTCAAACCCATCACGAGACCGCCGGAAAATGCGACGTTTAACGCTCCGGCGAGACCCGTCCGAGCGGCCTGCGTCGTTTTGACGTTTGCTTTTGTCGCGACGGTCATGCCGATAAAGCCGGCAAGACCCGAGCACAATGCTCCCGTGATAAAGGAAACGGAAATCAACCAGGACGAGTCCGGCTGCGCCATGTTGGCCAACCCAAGGATCACGGCCACTACCAGCACAAAAATGACGAGAAATCGATATTCCTGCCGGAGAAAGGCACGCGCACCCTCGAAGATGTGGCCCGCTATCTCCTGCATCAGCTCATTGCCTGGCTCCTGCTTGGAAATCCAGCGCGATCTGAGTAACGCATAGATCAGGCCAATCGTACCGACAATGGGCACGGCGATTCGTAGCAATCCGGATAGCTCCATGGGATATTGAGATTAATGGTGGTGAAGGGATTCAATGGAAGAAAAATGCCGCGCGGTGGATAGCAGGTGGGTATCCTCTCCCGACCGGCCGCACCTCGGTGAGCATCCGGAAAAGGAGACTATTTGTACAGCGCGGTGGTAAGGTCATCAGGATTTTCCCGAAACGGGACTGCGGCGGTTGTAGCGATTCATAGCCGATACAATTCCCTCTTGCACGAATGTGAAGGCCGCATCCCGCGCCGTCAGCACCGTCTCTTTTACAACCGGTAGTTCGCCCTCACTAAACGGCGCCAGCACGTAGTCGGTCTGCCGACCGCGCGTGAAGTTATCCCCTATGCCCACGCGCATTCTTGGAAGATTGTCGGAATTCAGGATCTCAAGGATATGACCCAATCCATTGTGGCCGCCTGCACCGCCGTTATCGCGCAAACGGACGGCCCCAAGAGGTAAATTGATATCGTCGTAGATGATCAGCACGTTTTCCAGACGTGCGCCATACTTTTTGATCGCTTTCCTGACGGCCTCGCCGCTACGGTTCATATAGGTTTGCGGCCTCACCAATACGAACGGGCGCCCCCGGAAGGATCCTTCAGCGACGTCGTAAATGCGCGGAGCACGCGAGAACCGGGACGACCATCCCTTGCCGGCTCCCGGCGGATGGAAGGATAGCGACGTGCGCTCCGCCATGGAGTCGACCACCATGAATCCGACGTTGTGCCTCGTGGCAGTGTATTCACTACCCGGATTTCCCAATCCGATAATCAGTCGCTTGGCCATTTCGTACGGTCCGTTCTCGCCCTCCTGCAAGCCACTAGTGCTTCAGCTCTGCGGACTTTCGGACAACGGGCACCGTCGTGTATCCCGTCGATCGCCTCAGGATTCCTCGGTTTCCTCTCCTTCTTGCGCTTCTCCCTCCCCTTCGGCTTCGTCGACGACCTCTCCTTCTTCGCCTTCCAGCAACTCCTCTTCGGCCTCTTCCACTTCCTCCTCCAGTTCGGCCATCTGACCTTGCACCGCCACGACGGTCTGATCACCCGAGACAAGAAACTCCAGGCCCTCGAATGCCAGATCCTCGACGTGAATCGCGTCGCCAATATGCAGTCCGGAAATGTCGACCTCGACACTCGAGCGCATGTCCTTCGGCAGACACAAAACGTCTAACTCGGTGAGAATCATCTCCGTCACGCCACCTTCTTCCTGGCCGGCCGGCACTCCGGTAAATTCGATAGGAACCGTCAAGCGCACCTTCTCCCCTTCAATCAACACCTGAAAATCGGCGTGACGGGGCTTGTCGCTCAGTGGATCGAAATCCACGTTTTTCAACACGCAATCCCACTTTTTGCCCTTCAGCTCGACCGACACGCGGTGGGCCTCATGGGTGTAGATCAGTGGATTGAGCGCGACGGTCTGCACGCCGAAATGCACCGGTTCGATGCCGTGGCCGTAGAGCACGCACGGAACCATATCGTTCCTTCTCAGGGCACTGGTTGCTTTCTTGCCCGTGTCGCGGGCCTGTGCATCAAGCGTTATGATGTCCATGCTGACGATCGATTTCAACAGATCCGGATCGTTCGCCGGACGACCCCGATCTACCTATTCAACAAAAAGGGAAGACACCGACTCGTCTGAATAGATGCGACGAATGGCATCTGCAAAGACTAAAGATACGCTAATCACTTCGATGCGTTCCGACTTATGTGGCAACGGCAACGTATCGGTGACGTACATATGTGAGATGGCCGAGTCTTCTATTCGTTCGTACGCCGGGCCTGATAGGACGGGGTGTGTACAGGCGGCGAGAATATCTTTAGCCCCGGCCTTTTCGAGCGCATTAGCGGCCCCGACGAGCGTTCCTGCCGTGTCGGCGAGATCATCGATAAGCAAGACATTCTTGTTCTTGACTTCACCGATGATGTTCATGACTTCGGTCTCGTTTTGCCGCGGCCTGCGTTTGTCGATGAGTGCGATCCCGGCCCCGCCCAGCTTCCTGGCGTAGGAGCGGGCAAGTTTGGACGCCCCGACGTCGGGTGCGACGACAACCAGGTCTTCGATATTGAGTTTTCTGAAGTGGTCGACAAACACCTGCGATCCGTACAGATGGTCAACAGGTACATCGAAGAATCCCTGGATTTGAGGGGCATGCAAATCCATGGTCAGTACCCGATCGATGCCGGTAGACGTGAGGATGTTGGCAATCGCCTTGGCGCCGATCGATACCCTGGGCTTGTCCTTTCTGTCCTGCCTTGCGTAGCCGAAATACGGAATGACAGCCGTGATGCGCTTGGCGGATGCCCGCTTTGCGGCATCGATCATGAAGACAAGTTCCAGCCAATTGACGGCGGGCGACGGAGTCGACTGAATGATGAAAAGATCGGTGCCCCGAATCGATTCATCATATTTGATGTAGACCTCTCCGTCCGAAAATTCCTTGATGGTAATACCGCCAAGATGCGTGCCGTATGCCCTTGCGATGGCGCGGGCAAGCGCCGGATTGCTTCGTCCAGTAAATAGTGAAATAGGCGCTTCACAATGGAGTGACATGCCTGGCTCGGGGTGGCTTGCGTCCGTGAGGACAATTCAGAAAGCTGGACTCGATGGTGCACCGGGTCGCCTGCTTCGCATCTCGCGCAAAACGACCCGCACGAGGAAATTACGAGAACCGTCGGGAAGCACCAAAAGCAAATCTTCCGGGTGCGCAATCATAAAGCGGCCGGCCATAGGGTGATGGCCGGCCCTGTTGCCCGGGGAGGATTCGAACCTCCACGTACGGCTCCAAAGGCCGCTGTCCTGCCATTAGACGACCGGGCAATTCGTAGCCGCGTTAAAAGAGACAGGAATGATCAGGTTCCTTGTCCCCGGAACTTAGAAAACCGCGGTTCAAGGATCAATCGTCCCGATTTCAGTACGGGAAACGGTCATCCAACTCGGCTGCAGCAAGTTTTACGACAAAACCGGAAATACGCTCCACAAGCGTATCAATCGCAACCTCGCCCTTTTCCGCCGTGGCGTTTCGCGGGTCGCCCGCCGTGCTGTCGTTTGTAAACAGATGCCACGGTCGTGTTATGCTCACCCAGCCTTTTTCTATCTCTTCAAACCGCGTAGCATGGGTAGATCCGTCGCCTGCATCATCAAGATGAACGAGATCGGGCCGGATCGTCAGCATGACGGCCGCTTCGAGTTCGTGCGCATGGTCCCCGCCGGGTACCGTCATCACTTCCGCCTCTACGTCTGCGAGCACCTGCCACCAGTTAACCAGGCTGACAAATACGGGAGAATCGGCCACGATCGACCGCAACAACGGCTTGAAGT
This sequence comes from uncultured Rhodothermales bacterium, assembly GCA_964539455.1. GTDB lineage: Bacteria > Bacteroidota > Rhodothermia > Rhodothermales > CAYLXM01 > CAZIIP01. Next base: position 7,324 of record CAZIIP010000037.1, on the reverse strand, counting down.
CATTCCCGCCGTGTGAGTTGAAAATGACCAGTTTGTGGATTCCGGATCGCTCGAGCGAGACCATCACATCCTTGACAAACCGGTCCAGTGTTTCTTGCGGAATGTCTATCGCGAGCGGGAACCTGGACATATTTGCGTCAACACCATAGCCAAGTGTCGGCAGGACGACAACATCGGCACCGGCCATTGTCGCAGCCTCGCCGACACGGTCCGCCAGATGGTGGGCCTCAAAACCGTCCGTCCCGTACGGCAGATGAAAACCGTGTGGTTCGCACGCACCGATCGGAAGTATGGCGACGGAAATCCGTCGTTCCTTTACCTGCTTGTAGGTCAGTTCTTCGAGCATCCAGGATTTCATATCCGTCTTTTCGTTTGGTATTAATATTACTTTTGCTGAGTCAAGGCATCATGCGCACGAAGGATCGGCATGACACGGTCGAGCGGCAATGCCGCAACGGTCCGGCCGCGGTATCCCGTCGTGGTCTTTGCCATAAAAAGGGCATTGTACACCGCCTCTTCCGTAGCTTCCACAGCCGCCTGAAACAGCGGAGACATGTCGCCGTTCGGGACCGAGGCGATGGCGGACACGCGTGCACGCCGATTCGGCGTTCTTCGAACCGTCTCTGCCGTGGAAAACGAGATCACGTAGTCGCCCGATCCGTTGGTCATCGGTGAGCCCATCCGTCCGATTCCGATCAACGCCCGTCTACCAAGACGTTCCAGATTGCGATCCGACAGCGGCGCATCGGTAGCGATTACAACCATCACGGATCCGTCGCCGTCCGATAGTCCGTTCCGCATCAGATACCGGTCGAGCGCAATGCCTACAGGTACGCCGTTGATTTCCAGTATACCACCGTAATTCGGCTGGGTGAGCGGTTGCATCATCAATACGATCACGGCAAATGAGAACAGAATCATGATTGGATAGTTGGGGATGCCGGTGTTTGCGACGTTATTAAAGGTACTGAGATAGCAACATATGAAACGGGTTCGGCGCTTATGGCCACGTCCGATGGTAGAGTCCACCCCATGATCGGTGTCGTCGGCGGGATGGGACCGTATGCCGGTTTGGATCTTGTCCGCAAGATTTTCAACGAAACCGTGGCGAAATCCGATCAGGAGCACTTGCCCCTTGCATTGGTTTCGTTGTCCGATCGCATCGGTGACAGAAGCGAGTATTTGAAGGGCAGGTCCGACGAGAATCCCGCCATCAAGATTTTCGAAGCCGTGGAGCGGCTGTATGCGGCAGGGGCTACCGTTGCGGGTATGGCGTGTGTAACCGCCCACTCGCCGTCCATTTACACGGAACTTATGACGCTGCTGGACAGGAGCGGATTCGAGATGCGGATGCTGCATATCGTTGAGGAGACGATCGGTCATATACGGCGGCGGTATTCCGGATTGAGCGAGGTCGGCGCCCTTTCCACGACAGGCACCTTTCAAAACGGCCTCTTCTTTTCTGCGCTCGAGCGGGCGGGTTTCAACGTGGTCCGGCAAACGGAGGAAGAACAGCAACAACTGGTTCACGAAGCAATTTTCAACCGCCGTTTCGGTATCAAGGCCGTTTCGGATCCCGTCGATCCGGAGGCGCTGCGTCTGGTGCACGAGGCCGTGAAGCGCGTCCGTGACCGCGGCGCACGCGTGGTCATTCTGGGTTGCACGGAACTGCCGCTTGCCGTTTCGCCCGGCTCGGTCGATGGTGTAGAACTCGTGGACCCAGCCCGGGTACTCGCCAGGTCATTGATTCACGCCACGTTTCCGGACAAGCTGCGCCCGCACGGCTCATGATCCACCTGTCCAACATTTTTCTCTCTTTCGGCGGCCAGGTCATCCTCGAGGACCTGACCTGGCACATTAAAGCCGATCGTCGTATCGGCCTGATTGGAGCGAACGGCGCCGGGAAATCTACGCTTCTGAAGCTGATTGCGGGAGAAATAAAGGCCGATTCCGGACGCATTTCTCGTGCTTCCGACACCACGCTGGGCTATTTACACCAGGACGTTCAGGAGATGGACGTTTCCCGTTCCGTGTTCGAAGAAGCCATGACGGCGTTCGATGACGTCCAGGGTCTGGAGAACGAAGTCATCGAAGTTACTGCGGAGCTGGAAGAGGATTCCGACCACGAAAGTGACCGGTATCAGAAGCTGCTGCACCGGCTGGAAAGACTGCACACCGATTTGCAGGCCCAGGAATCGCACCTGATAGAGCCTGAATGCCGATCGGTTATCTCGGGTCTCGGCTTTGCGGATGAGGAGATCGACCGTCCGCTCTCGACCTTTTCCGGAGGCTGGCGCATGCGCGCAACCCTGGCGCGGATGCTGCTCAGGCGGCCGGACGTGCTGCTGCTGGACGAGCCCACCAACCATCTGGATATTGACAGCATCGACTGGCTGGAGTCGTACCTCGGCTCATACAAGGGTTCGGTGGTGATTGTCTCGCACGACCGATACTTCCTCGACCGGATGGTCGGCGTTACGGCAGAGCTCGATCGTGGCCGAATCACGGAATATGCCGGCAATTATTCCTTTTACCTGGAGGAACGAGAGGAGCGCCGAGAGCAGCAACGGGCGGCCTTCGAAAACCAGCAGCGGGAGATCGCGGAAATCGAACGTTTCATCGAACGTTTTCGCTACAAGGCGACGAAGGCCAAGCAGGTTCAGAGTCGCATCAAGATGCTCGAGCGAATGGAGCGCATTCCCGAACCCCGAACGGCGGAAACCTCCATACACTTTCGCTTTCCACCACCCCGGCGGTCGGGAAAGGTCGTGCTTGAAATGTCACGCTTCTCCAAGACGTACCGTATTGCCGGCGGTGGCACAAACGACGTATTCAGGGATGCGGGACCGCTGCAGGTAGAACGGGGGGACAAAATTGCGCTCATCGGGAAAAATGGTGCCGGCAAATCGACACTCGCCCGTATGTGTCTCGGAACGGAGGCGTTCGACGGAACGCGTGGCTTGGGACACAATGTCGAACTCACATACTTTGCCCAACACCAGGCGGATACGCTGAAACCGGATCAGACCGTTATCGAGGCCCTTCAGACGCATGCCCACGGCCAGAACGATACGCAGATTCGATCCCTGCTGGGTGCTTTTTTGTTCTCCGGGGACGATGTTTTCAAGTCCGTCTCGGTCCTGTCCGGCGGAGAACGAAACCGTGTCGCACTGGCGCGAACGCTGCTCGCGCCGGCGAACTTTATGATACTTGATGAGCCCACCAATCATCTCGACATACAATCGATCGGTGTACTGGTGGAGGCGCTACGCCAATACTCAGGCACCTTTATTGTTGTGAGCCACGACCGGCATTTTCTGGACCACGTCGCGACAAAGGTCTGGCATGTCGGCGGGGGCACCGTCCGCGCATACCCCGGCACCTGTTCCGAGTACCGCTGGACGCTTCGAAAATCGGATATCGGTCGCGAGGGAAATAAACAAGACCAGACTACCGGCCGGAACACCACTTCGGAGCCGGAAGACGACAAGGGAAAGAGCCGGTCGCGAAAGGAAATCCGTAGAGCCGAAGCGGAGAAACGCAGGAGACGCTATCAAAAAGCGCGCAAGGAGGGTGACAGCAAGAAGGTGTTGGCGTATGTTTCAACCTATAAGCTGGAAGGGATGTTGTCGGATCTGGAGGCGTCGATCTCGACGCTGGAGGAGGAGAAAGAAGCATTGGAGGAGCGCTTGATGCAACCGGACTTCTTTAAGGATGCGGAAGCCTCGAAATCGGCACTCGACCGGTTCCATAGACTGGAAGATGAACTGCCAAAACACTATGATCAGTGGGAAGCCGTCGCGTCAGAAAGGGAGCGTAGAACCTAGCAAACCCACAACATTCCAGGGGAGAACCACATTCCAGGGGAGAACCACCTGATATGCTTCACGAGCAGAGCCGCCTGCTGCAAAGATTCCTGTTTCTTGGTGATCTGGCGATGATCGCCATTGGATGGATTGTGGCATATTACCTCAGGTTCGAGGTCCTTACTCCTATATTTCCACTTCCTCTCTGGCGACCGCTCTCCCGTTACCTGCCCTATCTGTTGCCCGTTCTTGCCATCTGGGGTACGGTCTTCGTGTTCTCTGGTCTCTACTCCGCCGCCCGGGCTCAGCGGCTGACTTCTATGATTTACGCCGTCGGACGGGCGGTCTTCATGGGTGCGGCCGCATCGGTAGCGGCCATGTTTTTCTACCGGGAGTTTTCATTCTCCCGTCTCCACATGGTACTCTTCGGCGGCGTCACGTCCGTTTTGATGGTCGGAATGCGGCTGGCACTTTACGGTTATGCGAAACACGCCCGGCTGAAAGGAAAGAATATCCAGCGGATCCTGATTGTCGGTGCAGGGAAGGTAGGCAGGCGTCTTGCCGCAACACTAATTGAGTTTCCGCTCGTCCGGTTCGAGATCATGGGATTTCTCGACGACGAGACGGAAGGCCCCGAAATCCTGGGGGGGACTTCGGATCTACCTGATATTCTGGACAATCAGCTTGCCCAAAACGAGCCGATAAACGCCGTCTACCTCACGCTCCCGCTCCGGGCGGCCCGCAAAACCGAGTCGCTGCTGCGAAGCCTGAGTACGCGCCTGGCACATGTCTACATGATCCCGGACCTCTTCCAGTTCGACCTCCTTAACAGCCGGGTAAGTGAAATTGCCGGCATGCCGGTGTTGCACCTCATTGACGAAGCGCCTCTCAAATTCGAAAAACTGGCGAAACGCCTCTTCGACGTAGTCTTTTCGGCACTTTTGCTTTTACTCATTTCTCCACTGATGATCGCCATCGCAATCGCCGTCAAACTATCGTCGCCAGGACCGGTTTTCTACAGACAGAAACGTATGGGGCTGAATGGGCACACCTTCGAGATGTTGAAATTCCGTTCCATGCCGGTTACGGCCGAAACCACTTCCGGGCCTGTCTGGGCACGGCCGGACGACAACCGCACTACCGGCATCGGTGCCTTTATTCGGAAGACCTCCCTGGACGAATTGCCCCAGTTTTTGAATGTGCTCGCCGGCGACATGTCGGTCGTCGGTCCGAGACCGGAGCGCCCGGTCTTCATCGAACAGTTCAAAGAGAGGGTACCGGGATACATGCTGCGGCATAAGATGAAGGCGGGAATCACCGGTTGGGCACAAGTGAACGGCTGGCGCGGCAACACGTCTATCGAGAAGCGGATCGAGCACGACCTTTATTATATCCAGAACTGGTCGCTGCGTCTCGACTTCAAGATTATGCTGATGACCGTCTGGAGAGGCTTTGTCAACGAAAACGCCTACTGATCGCTCACTTCCTAGGCCATGCTTCGAATGGAGAAGTGCTCGATTAACGACTCGAACACGAGCTTTCCGTCGTCACCGCCCAGTAGCCTTTCCATCTGACGCTCCGGATGCGGCATCATACCCAACACGTTCCTGTCTTTGTTGAAGACGCCCGCGATGTTCCGCTTTGACCCGTTGGGATTGGCCGCCGAGGTAACATCTCCCGCCCTTGAACAATACCGAAAGGCGACCCTGCCTTCGGATTCGATTTCATCAAGTACCGCTTCCGAAGCATGGTAGTTACCGTCGCCGTGGGCAATGGGCATGGAGACGATCTGTCCCTCCTCCAGCTTGTTGGTGAAGGGGCTACCGGCTTGCTCCACCTTCAGATATACGGATTTGCACGAGAAGCGAAGCGAATTATTTCTCAAGAGCGCCCCGGGAAGCATGCCTGCCTCGCAAAGCACCTGAAAACCGTTGCAAATACCGATTACCAGTCCACCCTCGGCCGCAAACCGCTGGACAGCCTTCATGATCGGTGAAAAGCGCGCGATAGCTCCCGCCCTCAGGTAGTCACCGTAGGAGAATCCTCCGGGCAATATCACAACGTCCAATCCACTGAGATCCTCCTGTTTGTGCCAGATGAAACGACCCCGTTGGCCTATTACGTGTTTGACTGCGTGATAAGCATCGTGGTCGCAATTCGAACCGGGAAATACGATAATGCCAAAATTGACCGGATCCATGTAGCACTTCTGAATGGGCCTGCACCCTTGCGGGCACGGAATAACGGTGAAAGACGGAAGAAGAAAACAACTGATTGCGCATGAAACCAGCCGGACGACAGATTTCTCCCCGATTTTTTGGAAAGGGCACAAAAAAGAGAAGCCTGACCCTACCACTAGTCAGGCTTCTCGAAGAGATGTGTTTTGAGAGCACCTCACGGAGGCAGGCCCTACCACAAGCCGAACCCCCTGGTCAAAAGGTTGTCTGATGCAGAGGAGCAACCTTTTATGGCACCTCTATCAACTAACGCGAAGGTCCCGGCTCATGTGGCTCAAAAAAATGAAATTTTTTTCTGCCGACTTCCCGGCACCGCGTCCGAAACGGACGGGAACGATCGGGACGGACGGGAACGGGCCTCACAAAGTGAAAGCCCGATCCCACCAAAGACCGGGCTTTCAAACTGCTACCACACATGCGCCATCGGCGCACAGAGAAGTGTCTATAGTGTTCGGATATTTTCTTGCAAGGTTTCAATCACTTCAGCGGACCTGGCGGCTACGACAACGTGTCGTGTATTTTTCTATCAGATCCGTTTTGACCGCGACACCCAATCCCGGCCTGTCAAACGGTACCCGCATGGTGCCGTCTTCTGACATCTCCCACTCCGGTTCCACAATATCCTCTGCCCAATAACGTCTGCTGGGCGATATGTCACCGGGAAGGATAAACCCCTCCACCGAAGCAAGTGCGACGTTGTATGCCCTTCCGATGCCCGTTTCCAGCATTCCACCGCACCAGGCGGGCACCCGATGGGCAACGCACAGACTGCATATGTCCAGTGCCGGAGCCAGACCGCCTACCCGACCGGGTTTGATGTTTACAATTCTGCCGCTGGCCAATGCAATCATGTGCTGAAGACCGCTTACGCTACGGATCGACTCGTCCAGACACACGGGCGTCTCAAGTTGTTTTTGCAGCTCGGCGTGTTCGACGAAATCATCCCAAGCCAGCGGTTGCTCGATCATCAGAAGCTTCAGGGCGTCTATTTGTTTGAGTATTTGCAGGTCGGCAAGCGTGTAGGCACTGTTGGCATCGGCCATCACCAACAGATTATCCCCCGCCGCCTCCCTCGCCGCCTGTAGATAGTCTACGTCTTTTCCAGGTCCTATCTTCACTTTTACCCGCCGGTACCCTTCTTCACGGCATCGCGCAACGACATCCGCCAACACGTCCGGACGCTCCTGAATTCCCAGGGCTATGCCGACATCGATGGCGGTCGCCTTGCCTCCCAACAGCTCCGCCAGCGAGGTGCCCGATGTCTCGGCAAACAGTGCCCAT
>CAZIIP010000036.1:0-16048 GCA_964539455.1 uncultured Rhodothermales bacterium | reverse complement strand
GCCTCCCGTCCGCTGGTTATCGGACAGCCGAACGAGGCGGATCTGGACTTGCCACAGTGGGGTTCCGGAGCGGAATCGGCCTGGCTCGAACAGCCTGTATCCGCATCCGCCGTCACAATCGACGAAACGGCGCTGCCCCTGGATCTGACCATTGAGCTTTCGAAACCGGACGGCAACGCGACTACCGGAAAATACACGTGTCACCTCTATTCTCCTCATGATCTGGGACCGTATGAGGAGCCTTTCACGATCGACCTTGGAAAGGATGCAAAAAGCTTTGCGAGCGAAATCGTCGACCAGGTGAGGAGTTACGCCACCGAGCCGATCGTGGAAAATCTTCTGAACGCGTTCGGGGACGTCATCGCCGAGCAATTTCCGGGGATTTTCTTCTCGGCGCTTCAGTCGGTGGCCGACGCGGTGGCGCCGGAGCCGCCCACGGTCCTTTTCGTGAGTGCCGAGCCCTACGTTCCCTGGGAGCTGATGGCGATCAATCCGCCGCTCGATTCCGGTCGGCCCGGGTTTCTGGGTGCGCAGGTCGTCATGGGCCGCTGGATCCGGGAAAAAGCGGACCGGCGACAGGCAGACGGTGATACCGGACGTATAGAGCGCCCGCCGGCGCAGCCGCCTGCAACCGTATCGGTCGAGCACATGGCGGTCATGGTCGGTCAATACAAGGCGCAATCGGGTCTACGTGCGCTGCCAAAGGCGAAGGAGGAAGGCGAGGAATTGGTGAGACGCTACAAGGCCGTGCCGCTTGCGGCCTCTCTTGCCGCGCTCAAAAACCTGCTCGACGCGAAACTGGAACACAATTTCGAGCAGATCGGCGGGGTGGATATGGTGCATTTCGCGGGACACGGAGAGTACGATCCAGCCCGGGCGGATGCATCCACACTCTTCCTTAGCGATGGACGCCCGCTATCCTCTATCCTGTTTCGTAGTGCACGATACGGCGACGAGCACACGCCGTTCTTTTTCCTGAATGCGTGTATGTCGGGGATTGGCGATCAATTGCTTGGCGATATGGGCGGATTCCCCGGGAATTGTCTGAAAGGCGGCTTTGCCGGCGTCCTCGGATCGCTCTGGGAGGTCGACGACCAGGTGGCCCAGGACGTGGCCTACGAATTCTGGAACCACGCCCTTCCGCTGAATGACGGTGACACACCAAAATCAATCGGCGAGATTCTCCGGGATCTACGCGCCCGCTATGCGGTCGCGCCGGGTGTGGCACCGGAGGACACCTATCTCGCTTACGTCTACTATGGTCATCCCAACCTCACCCTACGGCGGAGGCAAACAGCATAATCATGGCAGATCCGACAAGACTATCCGGCTCCAACCAGGCGCAGTCGCTTGGTGAAGGGTATGCCCTGCGCGCGCCCGGCATGCACGGTACGGCGGAGCTCTTCCGGAGGCGTTCAGCCGAAGGACGGGCCGTGCCCCGGTCGAACGAGGTACAAAAGGACGAACTCGATACCGCGCTGCGAAGTGAAAACATAACCGAGATACGGCAGATCGACGTCGTGCTGGAGCGGCAGCCCGGACCCGGTCGTGCTCGTGGGGTGCGGGCTTCAGAGGGTACCGGCATGATGGAGCTTCAGGTGCCCGATCTGGGGCCGGAAACCGGGCAGCTGGTGCTCGGATGTGACGAAACGGGTGTATTGCGGTGGCATCTGCCGGTAGACGAAGACGGTGTTCAGCCTCCCGGCCGCAGGGGAACCGGCGGCGTCAAACGCTTCCTGATTCCCGCGACGTCGCTTCCGGAGGCATCGGAGGAAGACGCCGGACGCCGCGGCCTCATCGGCGCAATCGGAAAGAAGCTGTTGAAGGTGCTCGTCTATCCCGTTGTGGATCCCGTCATCGGGGCGGTCGGCGAGTTTTTTGCCCGAAAGTGGGAAGAGAAGAAACGGCCGTACGGTTTGAGGGATTACACCCCGGACGATCGTCGCGAGCCGGGTGGGCGTCCGCTCGGACAGGGAGACTGGGGGCGACTTTCGCAGGGGCGATCTCTTCTGTTCGTGCATGGCACTTTCAGTACCGCGCACAGCGGATTCAGCCAGATCCCCGACGATGTATTCGAATCACTCTACCGGCACTACGAAGGCCGCGTGTTTGCGTTCGATCATCATACGATGTCCAGCGACCCGGCCGCGAATGTACGATGGATGATGGATCACGTGCCTGACGGCACGAACCTCGAAGTAGACATCATCTGTCACAGCCGCGGGGGGCTGGTCTCGCGTACGTTGGCGGAAAAACCGTCCGTATTTGGGCTGGATACGGCGGCGGTTGACGTCAGCCGCCTGGTGTTCGTCGGCGTTCCCAACAGCGGGACGTTGCTGACGCGTCCGGATCACATAATGCAGATGATCGACCGGCTTACGACGGTGATTAACCTGTTTCCGTCGGGTTTGGTGGTCGAGGTGCTTGAGGCGATCATAACCGTTGTCAAGGTGCTTAGCCATGGACTGCTGTCGGGACTCGATGGTCTGACGGCAATGAATCCCGAAGGTGATTTCCTCGCGACGCTGAACCGTGGACGACCGTCGAGCGGCGAATACTTCGGCATTGCTGCCGATTACGAACCGGAGCATGCCGGTTTGAAGGCGTTGATTGCCGGGACGGCGGCCGATTCGGTAATGGACATGGTCTTCGAAGATGCGGCAAACGACTTGGTCGTACCGGAGTTGGGGGTATACGGCAAGAACGAAAGCGAGCTGTTCCCCCTGCCGAAAAGCCACCTGCTCCAGATACCCGCCGACAAGGGCGTGGTCCACACCCAGATGTTCGCCCACAGAGACATCAGTGCGAAGTTGAGCACCTGGCTGCGGGCATAGGTAGGAAGGTTACATGGCACCGAGCACGCGTTCCGCCATTTGATCGGCTTGTAAGGGAGCTGCAACGCCTCGCCGCGTCGTACGTCGACGCCGTTCGGGTGTGGGATCGCGTTCTGCCAGATGTTCCTGCATGGCGCCCACGAGCACCATACCCTTGGCGCCGCCGCCTTCAAAAACGAGATCGAATTGCATGGAGTAGCCTCAGACGGTTGATAATGGGTCAGTCCTCCAAGAACGAGGAGGAGAAGGAGAGTCGCAGATACAGCTAATCGTACGTGGCATGTGTTGGCCAAGATAGTATATTGTACAATGAATAAAGGGGATGGGCAAGAAGTCGGGCCGCTTGATAACGGCGCCAGGCCCACTGAAAGATCCCCGAAACGGGGCATTTCACATCTAAAAGCACAAATCCATGCGCATACAGGAAAGTGATGTCAAACTCATTCAGCGCGAACTCAAAAAGGCCGGCTTGTACGACGACGAGATCGACGGTAAACGCGGTCCCAACACGGATACGGCCGTTCATCGGGCACTGGAGCGGAGGACGGATCGGTTAATCGAGCCGCACAACCGGGATTGGCGACAGTGGGGGATACGCCGGAAGATGGTGGCCCTCGTGCAATTGGCCTGCCATGAGCGGCAGATCGACTCGGGCCCTGTCGACGGTTATTACGGACCCACCACGGAATACGCTGCCGACTTGTTGCGGGTGCTGGTGAAGGTGGGTGAGCTGCCCCGGCCATTTGTCGACATCCGGCCGGTGGACGCCAATCCACATGGATTCCCGGTCCAGCGGGAGGATGCCATGACCGTGTACTTTGGTCCGCGCGGCGCAAGCCGACTGACGCGCGTGCCTTGTCCATGGGAATTGACTCTGGATTGGCAACCCTTCTCGAAAACCAATGTGATTGCCGTCAACGAGCGGCTGGCGGACAGCCTGGCGGGTATACTGGCTGCCGCACTTGACCACTATGGCTTGGACGGCATTCGGGAAAATGGTCTGGACCGGTTCGGCGGCAGTTTCAACAACCGGCGTATCCGTGGCGGATCGGCGTGGTCGACCCATGCGTGGGGGATCGCGATCGACTGGTATCCGTCGCGTAACAAGTTGCGCTGGCGAAGCGATCGGGCGAGTCTGGCACATCCGGACCTGGATTTCTGGTGGGGATTATGGGAAGCGGAGGGTTGGTTGAGTTTGGGTCGGACGGAGGACCGTGACTGGATGCACGTGCAGGCGGTGAAGCGGTGAGGTGCGTTCCGGAGTCCCGACTGATGGCGCGGAAAGTGGGTGTGCAGGTCTCGGTGCCCATTACACTCTCGAACGTGTTGTCACTAGGAGATTCTACTAGGAAAAATATGTCCAACCTGATATAATTGAGAAAAGGCTGCCCTCTTCATATCCATACTCTGGATAGGAGTATGCCGGAACCAGAATCAGGACGGGTGGCACCACCGTCTGTTCGAACGCGAGAAAATACAGACTCAAAGCCGGGATGCGTATGACGAATATGTCATCAAGTGAGATGCTGTTCGCTACAGCCGTGGCAATTCTGAGTCGAGACAGCCGTCTGGCCCTTTTGGGCGCACCAAAACTGTAGACCTGCCAATCGTTCCCGGTCCACGGCGCAAGCACAACCGACGATCGAACCGAATCACGAGGTGCCTCCAGTGGACATCAGCTATTAGGGTGCAACTCACAGAGAACACAGAGATTGGCTGTCGATTGGATGGCTGCCGTAGTTTCCTCTATTGGATAGAACAGCCGATATCTGAATCCCCAGGGCCGTGGCAGTATGATCCGCCGATCCGGAAAGGGTTCAGGCCGGTTTTAATTTGATTGATTCCCGGCCGATGCAAAGCTCCATGCGAAAGAGCCATTCCGTGGCTACTTTGCTACGCCCCAATTTAGTTTGTCTCCATGTTCCGTGTCCAGATTAACAGCCGATCTCGATGACCAAATTGCCGGTGTGCGCATTCTTGTTTGCGCTTGCTCTCTCCATCCCCGCAAGCGGTCAGGGTCTCGTCTACGTGCTTGGAGGTCTGACGGCAAGCGGCGACGCCACGGCTGAAAACAAGACGAAGCTCGGGATCCCCGTCGTAGAACTTGGTCTGGAGGCTAAGGCTCTCGGCCCGCTTGGCGCGCGCTTGACCGTCCACTACGGCTTCGATTGGACACTGTTCAAGGATCCCTGCGCCGATTGCGAAGTGCCGGGTGTCTTGACGGTCGATCCGGCAAAAAACAAAAAACGACCGCCCATCGGCCTGTCCGGCGACATCAAGATCGAACGAGCCATCGGCAACAGGCTTGCCTTGAGCGGATTTTTCGGGATCGGCCTTGCACAGTCGCAGCAGGGAAACCTGGATCCGGATGTACAGGATGACTACCGGGTCAAGACCCATACATCATCGTTCGCTACCCTGGGCACCGATCTGGCGGTGAATCTTTATAAACGGCTCGATGCCGTGGGGCGGGTCCGGTATGCCGTCTTCTCGACCGGAGAACAGGAGATCACGATGCGGCAGCGCGGTGTGCCAAACGATTTTGTGACCCAGTTTACCGTGGAAAACGGTACCGTCAGCGGGGCCGTGCTGCTGTTTGGGGTGCGGTTGCGGCCGGCAAGCCGGTAGCATCTTTGTGATCTTGGTGCCTTTGTGAGAGCTCTGACAACTCACACAACAACACAATGAGCACGATGGTTTTCCAGGACCTTGTACGTGAACGAATCCCGGGCACCCCCGAAAGCCCGAATGCCGCGAGCGGAACGAGCGGTGCCGAATTTGTCCGGAGCGAAGCAACGCACATTCCGGATTTCGAATCCCGAAATTCGGCTACGAACCAAGAATTGAACTCGCTGAACGCTGAACGCTGAACCCCGGCCTGCGCCGGGGCAGGCTACTGAACGCTGAACCCCGGCCTGCGCCGGGGCAGGCTACTGAACGCTGAACGGTGCCTTTTAGAAGTGCCTAAACCCGCTCCGTTCCAGCGTCACCGATTCGCCCTGCTCGGCCAACAGGCGTACGCCTGATTCCTCACCCGTCATTTCGCCGATGACCGTGATCGGCATTCCGCGGCAGCGATCCAGATCCTCTGCATCGACCGTGAAGAGCAACTCATAGTCCTCTCCGCCATGGAGGGCATAGACGATCGGTAGTTCCTCGGAAACTTTTGCCACCCGAACGGTCTCCTCGCGAATCGGCACCGTTTCTTTCTGTACCGCCGCACCACAGCCGCTTGCCGAACAGAGATGGTTCACCTCGGAGGCCAGACCGTCCGAAACATCGATCATGGACGTAGGCAGGATCCGTCTCTTCTTCAGCTCCCGGATGATGTCAATTCGGGCCTGGGGCATCAAGTGACGCTGGACGGCGTAGCGAAATGGATCCAGATTCGGCTGAAACGACTCGCCGGCTTCCTCAAACTGATTCTTCTGCGCGTGCAGCACTTTGAGTCCAGCGTACGCGGAGCCCAGATCACCACTGACGCAGAGCAGGTCTCCCGCTTTTGCCCCCGATCGATAACAGAGCGCATCCGTTTGAGCCTGTCCCATGACCGTCACCGACAGGACGAGCACCGGCGATGCCGTTGTATCGCCTCCGATAATCTCCATCCCGTATGCGTTACACGCGAGTCTAATGCCTGCATACAGCTGATCGACCATCTCCACCGACATTTTGTTCGGTAAGCCGATGGCAACCACACCATGCTGCGGCAACCCGTTCATGGCCAGAACGTCACTCACATTCACGGCTACAGACTTGAAGCCCAGATACTTGAGCGGTGTGAACACCCGGTCGAAATGAACGCCTTCGATCAACGCATCCACCGTTATCAACCGGGCCATGCCGGTCCCTCCGGGAAGCACCGCCGCATCGTCACCGATACCCTTCACCGCGGAGGTCCCTACGGCACCGAGCACCTCTTTCATCCGGTCAATCAGGCCAAACTCTCCCAGTTCGGATATCGGGGTAAACGTCTCTTCAGTCGGTTGCATGGAAGTTGTTATGGGTTGGATACGGGAAGGCTAGTTGCCCGAGAAGGGTCTGACGCGAAGCGCCGGTTACCGACGGCATGTTGGTCGGAACGCCGTTCATATATTCGTGCGCCAGAACGGCGAAACAGAGGGCTTCCTTCGATTCGGAGTGCACCCCGTATGCGGTAACACGGTCGACGGACACGGGAGCCAATGCAGCTTCGAGACCCCGCATGATCGCGTCGTTGCGCATGCCGCCACCGGATACGATGAGACGATCCGGTGCCGGTACGAGCCTGACAAACCGCTCAACGGCATGCGAGATGCTCTGAACGGTGAGCGCCGTGGCCGTGGCGAGCATGTCCTCCGCGCGGGCGTCCGGCATGCGGGCGATCAGGCTGTTGACGTATTCCTCTCCGAAACGCTCCCTACCGGTGGATTTCGGCGGTTTTCGTCCGAAATACGCGTCCCGGAGCAGTGCGTCGACCACTGCCTGATCGGCCGTTCCGCTCATGGCCACTTTCCCGTCTTCATCGAACGGCCTGTCGAGAAGTCTGGTCGCCAGCGCATCCAGCACCATATTTCCCGGACCGGTATCGAAGGCAACCGTATCTCCTGCATCGCCGCCCGCGGGGAGCACGGTTACATTTCCGATGCCGCCCAGGTTGAGCAATAAGCGGTTTTCAGTAGCATGGCTGAAGCATACGTAGTCGAAGTAGGGGACCAGCGGCGCACCCTGCCCGCCGAGTGCCATGTCGGCCAACCGGAAATTGGCGACGACGGGCACGCCGAGCAGGTTGGCAAGGACGGATGCATCGCCGATCTGAAGTGTGGAAGTCGTGGAGTGTCCTGCGAAGTCCACGGCATCCGGGACATGGTGGATGGTTTGGCCGTGGGAGCCCACGAGGTCAATCGATGCGGGATCGATCGCGGCAAGGGTGAGCGTCCGGTGAACGGCATCCGCATAGAGTGCGGCGATGCGCACATTCAATTGGCTGATCTCTTGAACGGACGAACTTCCCGGCGCGGAATTTGCCAACAGGTACGCGCGGATCTCATCGGGGAACGGCGATTCTGCATGACATAGCACATCAATTTCCAAATCGGTGCCCGAGCCCACGAGATCCGCGACGACCACGTCGATTCCGTCCAGTGAGGTGCCACTCATCAAGCCGGCAACACGGCGGTTGGTCTGCAGAAGCCCGGGGAAGAGCCGCCAGAGACGCTTCGGTGGTTCTATTGATTGACCGGCATCCTTTTGTTTGGTCATATCGCCAGGTTCTAGTGCTCCGCGTCTTCCCCCGGTTCCTCCGGGGATTCCAGCATGGCTTCCATTTCCCTGGACATCTTCAGGTACGCATCCGCGTTGTCCGGGTGGCGCGCAGCCAACATGCGGTATACACGGGCTGCCTCCGCATACCGTGCCTGTTTCTTGTAGATGCGTGCAAGTGTTTCGCTGACCAGTTCGGAGTCGTCCTCGTCGGCTAGGGGATCGGGATACGCGTCGGGATCGTCTGCCGGGGTCAATTTGCCGTTTTCGAGTCGTTCGATCAAATCGTCCAGTTTTTCCGGGCCGATTCGGTTGCTCTCAGAGAAGTTACCGCCGGTGGTACCGGGTGCAGTGTCGAAAGGCTGATTCTCGGTGTCTGTGTCCGCCGGATCGTATATGTCTGTAGCAACGGTGAAATCGCCGTCCAGATCAGTGAGATCGAGTGCCCCCTCACGCAGCGCGAGCCACTGGCGGGTGGTCCTTTGAATGCCTTCGAGAATTAGTCGGCGGTCCGGCGTCAACAAACGGGCTTCACGCCACGCAGCAAGCGCTTTTTGCGGTTGACCGATCGCTTCGTAGGCTCTTGCACGAAGGATCCGCGGGATGAGATAGAGCGGATAGCGTGTGGACAACTCCTCCAGAATGGGAATTGCCTCGGCCGCTTTTTCGTCTTCGATAAACGCGAGGGCTTTCGAGATTTGCGGTAGAGCCATGGGCTGGTTAATGCTGAAGAACATTACGGACGCCGCGTCGCAATACGAACGCAGCCGGTGGCAAACACCGACAGGTCAACAACGCACTACGAAGCACCGGGGTTCTCTGCAGCGTCCCGGAATCCGGCAACGGATACCAATCCGAATCCCGCCGCAAATAGAAGCTGAAAGGGCGCGGCCGCCCATTCGTGAAACCATACGACGACGCCGAATCCGGCGATCGACCACAACATAAAAAAACTCTCGATCCATACCACCTTAGGGAAACGGCGCGATCCGGACCGTCTTCGCCGTTTTGACTTCTTCCGCTTTCTTCCCTTTGGTGTACGGACAAAGCCACTCGGAACACCGGCCCACCCCTCGATCACGGCCCGCGTGTTGTTAATGGCCAAGCCCAGGGATCCGGCCGCGAACCATGGAAAATCCATCAGCCTTCTCGGCCAGTCCGGATGCAGGATGCGCTGTGCGGACAACTGGACGAGAAAGAATCCTGCAAGCGCGATCAAGCCGAGAGCCATAAATGCGAAATACAGGTCACCGGGGCCGGCCTCGAAAGACCGTTGCAGTGCCAGCGGTGCGTGGGTTAGCGTGAGTATCAGGATGCAGGGATACACGAGGTGCGAGAGCAGGTGCAGCGTGCCGGCCCTGCGGGTCCTGGCCGATACGTCCGCTCTCCAAAACGAGCGGAGCAGCTTTTTTGCCGTTTGGGCGCCGCCTTTCGTCCACCTGAACTGCTGTGCCCGGAGAGCCCCCATGGTCGAGGGCAGTTCGGCCGGGGCCGTGACCGAAGGATCGTAAACCAGTTTCCAGCCTCGCATCTGCGCCCGAAAGCTCAGGTCCAGATCCTCTGCCAGTGTATCGCCGCTCCAACCACCCGCATCTTCTATACAGGAGCGGCGCCAGATGCCCGCCGTACCGTTGAAATTGATGAACACACCTTCCCGGTAGCGAACGGCTTGCTCCACCGCGAAATGGGCGTCCAGCCCAGCCGCCTGGGCACGCGTAAGGATTGAGTTGCGGTCGTTCATATGGGTCCATCGCGCCTGAACGCAACCCACGGCGGCTGATTCAAAATGATGGAGCAGACGAAGCAGAAAGTCCGGTCCCGGGACGAAGTCCGCATCGAAGACGGCGATCAACTCGCTCTTCGAAGTTCCGAGACCGTTCTGTAGGGCGCCGGCCTTGAACCCATCGCGCGATTGCCGGTGAATTACCGAGATAGGGACACCGCGCGTTGACCAGCGGCTCGCCGCATTTTCGGCGAGGTCCGTAGTTTCGTCCGTAGAATCGTCCAGTACCTGGATGTCCAGTAGATGGGATGGATATTCCAGGTGCGCGCAGGCGTCGATGACCCGCTCGGCGACCGACGTCTCATTGTAGAGTGGAATCTGAACGGTGACCGTGGGTCGCCAACCGGACAACCCGTGCTGATTGAGGTGGTGCGAGACCGTACCCGGTAGCAGCCGATCGGAGGACAAGGAGTGGAATGCCAGCCATAGTAGGTGGCTGCCATAAAGGACGATCACCGCCATTGCGAGTGCATAAAGTGTAGCCAGCATAGAAGAGGAGGGGTGAGTCGCCGACTACCAGTTAGAGGTAGCGGCCGTAAAGATATCGACTGCAAGGTCTTCCAGGGCCTTGTCTGCCGCAGCGAGTTCGCCGTCGAATCCGTCGGCAACCGGATCGTATTCTCCGAAGGCGGAGAAGCTGCGATTGAGGATTTCCCGCTCCTCTATGCGGTCTGCATAGGTGATGTTGACGCGGATGGTGACGCGGTTAAGGGACGCGCGCTCCTGTCCGGTCACCGACACCGGTTCGTTGCGGTAGGAGTCAATACGGCCCGAGAGTACGGCAGTCGCTACCGTTTCATCATCCTCGAGCGAGAGCCGGGTACGCCGGACGAAACGTTCAATGAGTTTTTCGACGAGTTCCTCGGCCAAATCGGGTTGACCACTGCGGCTCACATCATCGAACAAAGGAACGGCAACGGTCGAGAGGTGGTCCGGAATTGCGGTGCCGGTAAAGCTATAGAACCAGCAGCCGCTCAGCAGCAACAGGCCTGCAAGCCCGGTCCGGATGATTGCGGCTATGTTTCTGCGGGAGGTCGTCAAGGGTGACTGCAAAAGAGGATGAAGCGACTGATGGGGTTAATTGACAATTAGTTCATATTCCTTGAGTTTCCGGTAGAGGGTACGCTCGCTGATTCCGAGCGCTTCCGCACTCTTTCTGCGGTTCCCCTGAAAACGATCGAGCGCTTTTGAAATCAGATTCCGCTCCATTTCGGAAAGGCTCGGAATTGGCCGGTCTTCATCGGTCGAATCACGTGAATCCGAATTGTTGTCCGACTGCAGTTCATACGGCACGTCCTCCAGCAGCCACGCGCCCTCGTCGTCCGCTTCCTGTCGTCCGGACGAGGCGCCGGGGAAAACGGGTCGATCACTCCGCAACACCGGCAACGGGCGATCCGAAGCCGCGGCTTGATGGGATGGGCCTTCGGATATCGACGAACGCCGGATCCACTCCTTCAGATCGCGCACTTCAAGCCGCAGTTCTATGAGCAACCGGTAGAGCAATTCACGGTCACGGAGGTCGTCGAAGCGATGGTCCGCTGCCTCGGAGGCCAGTACCAGGCTCCGTGATCCGGCGGCGCCGACGCCACGGAGAAGGGGACGCAGATCGTCGGCCGTTATGGGATCGTCCCGCATTAAGACGACTGCCTGCTCCGCCACATTCCTCAACTCCCTGACATTGCCGGGCCAGTAGTAGTTGCGCAGCAGTTCCTCGGCAGGAGCATCGAGTTGCTTGGCCTTTGCATTGTATTGACGGGCGAACTGATGCTGAAAATGGTCAAAAATGGGCAGAATGTCCTCCTGCCGGTCACGCAACGGAGGAATGTCAATCAAGACCGTGCTGAGGCGATAGTACAGGTCTTCGCGAAACCGTTTTTCCTGCACTTCCCGTGCAAGATCTTTGTTCGTCGCCGCGATGACACGCACGTCGGTATATAGGCGATTGCTCGCCCCTACACGACTGAACTCGCCGGATTCGAGCACACGCAGCAGTCGCACCTGGGCCGAAGCGGGCATCTCTCCCACCTCGTCCAGAAAGATGGTGCCTCCGTCGGCCGCTTCGAAATATCCCGTCGTACGCGCGACCGCACCCGTGTAGGCTCCTTTCTCCGCGCCGAACAACTCCGACTCGATCAGGCCCTCGGGAATGGCGCCCGCATTGACGATGATCAACTCCTTGTGGCGACGTGTGGAGATCTGGTGAAGGGCCTGCGCCACCAGTTCCTTGCCCACACCGCTTTCGCCCGTCACCAGTGCGGAGATGTCGGTCCTTGCCACCAATCTGATTCGATCGATGACATGGCGAATGGCATCGGATGATCCGATGATCCCAAATCGTTCCTGGACGGCTTGCCTGTCCATTCCGATACGCTCGGTTTGCTGTTGCTATGCAGGGGTAAGCCGGGTGGCACCAACCGGATTGCCCATTAACGTAGCTGAAGTCGAATTCTCAATTTGTACGTCGACGTACGTGCCCGGATCATAGGATTCCCGCGAAAAAACGACCATTTTGTTGTTGTCCGCTCGCCCGCAAAGTTGATCCGCGCTTCGCTTGCTTGGACCCTCGACCAGCACGGTGTGGACGCGGCCGATCTCTTTTCGGTTGTTTTCGCGTGAGATCTTCATCTGCAGATCGATGATCTCCTGCAGGCGCCGCTTCTTCGTTGCTTCGGATACATCATCAGAAAACTTGCGCGCAGCGTAGGTATCCGGTCGCTCGGAATACATGAACATGAATGCGTGATCGTAGCGGACCTGACGCATGAGCGAGAGGGTCTCAAGGTGCTCCTCTTCGGTTTCTCCGCAGAAACCTGCAATGATATCGGTTGAGAGCGAGATGCCCGGGACGATCGAACGCGCGCGCTCGACGAGTGCCAGGTACTCCTCCCGCGTGTATGTCCGGCGCATGCGCTTCAGCACGGCGGAATTCCCGTGCTGGACCGGAAGATGAATGTAATTGCAAACATTCGGTCGCTCCCGGTGCACGTGCAACAATTCGTCCGAGCAATCCTTTGGATGACTCGTAGAGTAGCGGATGCGCAATTCCGGAGACAGCAGGCTGATCTTGTAAAGCAACTCGGCAAACGATACCGTCGTCCCGTTGGAACCGGCACGGTACGAATTGACATTCTGCCCGAGAACCGTCACCTCGCGATACCCTTCCGCGACAAGTGCATCACACTCGGCCATGATGCTCGCCACCGGTCTGCTGCGCTCCCGGCCGCGGGTAAACGGCACGACACAAAACGAACACATGTTATCGCAGCCGCGCATGATCGATACGAATGCGGAAATACCATTGCCCGCATAACGGACCGGTCTCAGATCGGCGTATGTTTCTTCTCGGGAGAGTTGAACGCTCACGGCTGCCTGCGAAGCGTCGCGAACGTTCTGCAGCAATTCCGGCAGGCTCCGGTAGGCATCAGGGCCGACCACGAGATCGACTATCTGCTCCTCCTCGATCAGTTTGCGGCGCAGTCGCTCCGCCATGCAACCCAGTACGCCGAGCTTCAGATCGGGCTGTGATCGGCGCTTCTTCGACCGAAGCGAAGCGATGCGACGTCGGACTTTCTGTTCGGCGTTTTCCCGTATTGCACAGGTATTAAGTAACACCACGTCGGCAGCGTCCGGATCTTCACTCAGCGCAAAGCCGCCATCCAGCAGAACGGAGGCGACGATCTCCGAATCCGACACGTTCATCTGACACCCGTACGTCTCTATGTACACGCGCGGTGCAGCCGGGTTTTCCGTAGACCGAGGTTGCGGCTTGCTGTCTTCAATGATTGAAATATCGGATATCGGATGCATCATGGGCTGTGCGGCAACACGTACGTGTATCTGCAGAACAAATAAATACACAAAACAATGGCTGAGGTTCTTGGAGGGACGAGCGAGAAGCATCTTGCGGTTGCAGACCGGTCGTGCGGGTCGGGATGCCCGGCCACGAACACGCATTCGCTTCAGCTCCGCTACTCAGCCAAAACCTTGCTCTTCCAGCCATGACCGCGTCAGCTTTGCCGCACCTTTCATACCGTGTGCTTCCATGGCGCGCACGACGTATTTCCCGAGGAGATCGAACTCGATGTTGACGATCACGCCCGGCTGCCAGTCCGGTGCATTCGTTTTTCTCAGAGAATGCGGGATCATCGCGACCGTCAGTTCACCGGAGATGAGCCGGGCGACGGTCAGGCTCACGCCGTCGATCGCGATCGAACCACGCGGAATGACCAGCGGGTCATATTGAGGATCGTACGAAATGGCGATGAGGCGGCTTTCGCCCTCCGGCGTTACCGAACGAACGGTTCCGGTAGTGTCTACATGTCCCTGAACGATGTGTCCATCCAGCCGTCCGGATGGTGACATTGCCCGCTCCACATTCACTGCGGAGCCTGTTTTCAGTGCACCGAGATTGGTCTTGCGCAGGGTTTCCCGGATGGCGTGGGACCGGAAATACCCCGACGATTGTTCCTCAACGGTCAGGCAGACGCCGTTCACGTTAACACTCTGGTCGACCTTCAACGCGCCGGCAAAAGACGCCGAAAATGAAAACTTTCTACCGCCGGCCGTTTCCTGAACGGCCTGAACGGTTGCCATTTCTTCAACGATTCCCGTAAACATGCCGACCTGGTTGGTGTGCTTTGATATTCAGGCTATACCGATCTGCGAAAACCCCGGAAAAGCATATCCGGACCGATGGGCTCCCACGTATGGGCAACAAAATTCAACGCACTTCCGATCGCGGTGATCTCGAGATCTCCAAAAGTCGAGATGCCGTTTCCGATAATTTTGGGCGCAACGAAGCAAAAGAGCCGGTCTACGAGGTCCTCCCTGAGCAATGCGGTGGCCAGCGACGGACCCGCTTCCACCAGCAGAGACTGAATAGGTCCACGATCGGTCTCTACCGAACGGCCAAGCAGGTGAAGCATTTCCACGAGATCCAGATGGCCTTTGCGCTCCGGGATACGGATCATCCTGCCGCCGCCTTCCGAGAGTGGTTTCTCGTAGCGCGGGCGCGCATTGCTGCCGACCACGGCACAGGTACGACGCGTGTTCTTGTCCGTGAACAGTTTGAGGTGGAGGGGCAACGTACCCTCACGGTCCAGCACGAACCGCTGGGGTTGGGGACCGTCAATGTGCCGTACGGTTAGCGCGGGATCGTCGGTTCGGGCGGTCATGGAGCCGACCAGGACGCCATCCATCTCCGCTCGCATTTGATGAACGAACCTGCGTGCCTCGGTACCCGTAATCCATCGTGAATCGCCTGTGGCCGTGGCGATTCGCCCATCCAGCGTTTGTGCTGTTTTGAGGGTTACCAAGGGACGCGCCGTTTTCAGATGGTGCAGGTAGGCTTCGTTGAGCCGGCGGCACGCTGACTCCTGAACGCCGGTGGTGACCTCGATGCCGTTCTTTCGCAACCGATCGATTCCGCTTCCCGCGACGGCCGGAAACGGGTCCGCCATGCCTACGACGACCCTCGGAATCTCCTTTTGAATGATCAAATCCGCACAGGGAGGCGTCTTGCCCTCATGGGCACAGGGCTCGAGATTCACATACAGCGTCGCGTCACACAAGGCGGTTGCACCGAAGTCCATCTCCGCACGCGCGATGGCATTGACCTCGGCATGTGGCCGGCCGAATCGCTCGTGGAACCCCTCGCCCAGCATTTCGCCGTCGGATGCGACCACGACGGCGCCTACCATCGGATTCGGACTCACGTAACCGGCTCCTTTTTTCGCCAGCGCAATGCAGCGCTGCATCCATTCCATATGTTCTGTCGAATTTCCGGGCATGAATCGGTTGCACGGATAAGGTTACGGTTGACGATGGGAGAAGATACTACGCGGGCAGGCGAGGATGGTGCACCTTCAGACCCGCTTCGGCACAATGATTTCGATATGGTCCCGAATTGAGGTTGATCCCTCGATTCGCCTTCCGTTACTTCCATTCGCATTCCACCTGCACTGTCCGTTTGCCGGCCAATGAGTAGATCCATCACACAGCGCCTGACCGATGTCGGCTACCGGCTTGTCTCCGTCTGGATATGGATATCGATCGTACTTCTCATCGCGATGTGGTTGCCGCTACTCGTCCTCGTACGATTTACCGATCGGGACAAAGTCAGGTACCGAACCGGTCGCTGGTTTCGGCGACTGGGCCGGACGATGGCCGCCGTAAATCCACTCTGCAACAT
>CAZIIP010000035.1:0-16535 GCA_964539455.1 uncultured Rhodothermales bacterium | reverse complement strand
ATACACCGGCGAGAGCTGGAATCCGGACCTGGCCGGCCCCCTCTCTCTACCGGGTCTTGATGTCAGTGAGGGAGATTATCTCATTGCCATCGACGGAAGGCCGCCGGCGGCTTCCGACAATCCATTCGAACTGCTCGAGGGTACTGCGGGGCGTACCATTACCCTCACCATCAACGGTCAAGCGAATGCGGAAGGGGCGCGGAAAATCGTCGTCGAGCCGGTTTCGAGTGAACAGATGCTTCGCAGTTGGGCATGGGTGGAAGGCAATCGGCAGAAGGTCGATGAGATGAGTGACGGAAAACTGGCCTACGTCTGGCTGCCCAACACGGGTGGAGGCGGATACACCTATTTCAACCGGATGTATTTCGCGCAACAGGACAAACAGGGAGCGGTAATCGACGAGCGAAACAACGGCGGCGGTTCGGCGGCGGATTACATTGTGGAGGTCTTGAGCAGGGAGCTAACCGGCTATTTCAACTCGAAGGCAGGCGACAAAAAGCCGTGGACCCAGCCGATGGCGGCACTCTGGGGACCGAAAGTGATGATTATCAACGAACGAGCCGGTTCGGGCGGTGATCTCTTGCCCTACCTGTTTCGTTTCAAGGAGATCGGGCCGTTGGTGGGTACGAAGACCTGGGGTGGACTTGTCGGCACGTGGGATACTCCTCCGCTAATTGACGGCGGCCGGTTTGTTGCGCCAAGGGGCGGATTTTTTGACGTAAACGGAGAATGGGCGGTGGAAGGTGAGGGCATTGCGCCCGATATCGAGGTCAGGAACGATCCCAAAGATGTGCAGGCGGGCCGTGATCCCCAGCTGGAAGCCGCCGTGGAAGAGGCGCTCAGGCTTCTCGAGACCGAAGGCATCGAGCTGATGCCGGAGCCGGAGGCTCCGGTGCGGTGGCGCAGGCCGGAGGGATGGCAGCACTAGTGTGTGGAGGCGGATTGGTGTGAAAGTGATGAATCCGAAAAACCATCAGCCAGAAAAGCTACAGCCATGTCTGATACAATGACCGGCGTGGTGCTGCCGGGAAACAGCACGGCGGTATTCAAGCAGTACCCGATCCCGGAGCCCGGTTACGGCCAGGTGCTGGTACGAATGAAGGCTTCTACGATCTGTGGAAGCGACATCCGCGCCATCTATCGTGAGCATCTCGGAACAGGCCCGGAAGGATACCGCGGTGTCATCGCCGGCCATGAGCCTTGTGGAATCGTCGAAGAAGTCGGGCCCGGCTGTAAGCGGTTCGGCAGGGGTGACCGTGTCATCATCTGCCATATTTCAGGGTGTGGCGTGTGTCACGATTGCCGAATGGGGTATCAGATCAGCTGTAGCAGCGAATTGCGTGCCGCGTACGGTTGGCAACGTGACGGCGGAATTTGATCCGTCTCCCGACATCATCCACAACCAGATCACGATCTATGGCTCCTGGGTGACGAGTCTGGCCAACATGGAGGATTTGGTAGAGCGGATGGTCAGGTGGGATCCGCATCCGGAGCGAACAGTGACGCACCGTTTCCCGCTGGAGAAGGCGGATGAGGCCTATGCGACCATGGATGCGGGGGAATGTGGCAAGGTGGCGGTGGTGTGGGGGGTGTAGGGCTTCAGGTTGAAGGCTTCAGGTTGCAGGAAATGGGGTAAGATTCCGGAATTCGGAACCCGGAATTGCTCCGATTTTGCATGGCCGAATTCCGGCTACGTTGTCGCTTTTTCACACTGCTACATTTTCACCATCTCACGAATACTTCCATACCTCCACAACGCCATATCACCGCACCTCCACACATTACCTTTTCACCTTTTCACCTTTTCACCTTTTCACCTTTTCACCTATTCACCATCTTACATTCAATCCCCCCTCCAACACAGCGCCCGCCCATCCCTCGCAACCGTTCGTCCCTTCTCCGCTTCTCGTTTTCCGGCTACTCACGCGGTACATCCCTTGTAGGGAATACCCCGATACCGCCGCGGGTGCAATTCACCGCACCCCTTTTGGGCTGCGTGTTGTTGCTTCTGCCGTACCTTGAGTAACCCTGCACCACACCCACCCTAATACAAGGAAAGCAATGCCCACAAAAGTGATGAACCGGTGGCTTGTAGTCGTCGGTGCCATACTCGTTCAATTGTGTCTGGGAGCGATTTACGCCTGGTCGGTCTTCACACCAACTCTCGTCGATGAGGGATGGACCAGGGCCGCGACGATGGCTCCGTTTTTCACCGGACTTGCGTTTTTCGCGATCGTTATGGTCTTCGCAGGACGCTGGATGCGAAAAATCGGTCCGCGAAGGCTCACTATTCTCGGAGGTTTGGTGCTGGGCGGCGGTTACGCCGTAGCAGGTCTGCTGAATACGACGGCGTTTTGGCCCATTGTACTATTGATCGGCGTGGTCGGCGGCTCCGGAATCGGCTTGGCCTACGTTGTACCGATCGCCGTGGGGACCGCATGGTTTCCCGACAAGAAGGGCCTCATCATGGGACTCGCCGTAGCAGGATTTGGCTTCGGCGCCATGCTGTGGGTCAAGCTGGCGGGCTCCTGGGGCAACCTGATTGCGTCGCTCGGTTTGAGCACGACCTTCCTGATCTATGGAATCGTGTTCGCCATTGCCGTGATTCTCGGCGGCATCTACATGGTCTTTCCACCCGAGGGCTGGCTGCCTGCGGGTTGGACACCCGACCCGTCACCTGCGGTGGATGCCAAGGTTACCAAGGCAACAGGCGCGGTGGACTATACAAGCAGCGAGATGCTGCGCACGCCGCAGTTCTACATGATCTTCCTCACATTCGTCTGCGGTGCCGGTGCGGGACTGATGAGCATCGGGCTGATGAAGCTCTTTCCCATCGAGGCGCTCACAAACAACGGTATGGATGAGGTCAGGGCTAGTGCCGTTGCAGGCACGGCGATGGCCGTCTTCTTCTCGCTGGCGAACGGGTTGGGACGCATCATCTGGGGAGCCATGAGCGACAAGCTCGGCCGGAAGACATCCATTTTCATTATGATGGCGACCCAAGGCATCTTCGTACTTCTGTTCCCCCTGATGGCGGGCACTCCGGGGCTCCTGTATCTGGGTGCAACCGTCATCGGCTTTAACTTCGGAGGAAACTTCGCGCTATTTCCGTCCATTACGGCCGACACATTCGGCAACAAGTTTGTCGGCCAGAACTACCCGTGGGTGTTTCTGGCATACGGAGTCGGCGGTATCGGCGGACCTCTCCTTGGTGGACGGCTCGGCGATTTGGGTAATTTCCCGCTGGCCTTCACGATCTGCGGAATCGCGGTGTTGATTGCGGCCGTCATCATCACGCAGGTGCGTCCGGTCAGCCGTCCAGCCGCAGAAGTGCAAGATGCAAGCCGGCAGCCGGCTACCTGATTTGCGGCGTAATGATATTTTTGAACATGTAATCAGCGCACTGATCGACATGGTCGGTGCGCTGATTTTTGTCGTGCGATTGGCGCGGTTCGATAAAGCGCTTTATCCTGAACGAAGAGCAGAAGATTGACAACCGAGGAATCGATGGCCAGACAGACATTCACCACATTTCTCATCATGCCATGGTTGTTCACTCCGTTGCTGTCAGGCTGCGGAGAACCGTCCGACACCCTTACCGTCGCGACGGTAAATAATTCGGACATGATTATCATGCAGTCGCTTTCCCCGCATTTCGAAGAGGAGACGGGAATCGATATCGAATGGGTCGTCCTTGAGGAAAACGCGCTTCGCCAGCGGGTGACCACCGATATCGCTACCGGTGGCGGACAGTTCGATATCGTTACCATCGGTGCATACGAAACGCCGCTGTGGGGTGAAAAGGACTGGCTCGTGCCGGTCGACGATTTGGGAGCTTCCTACGATTATGAAGATATCTTCGAGCCGGTGCGGAACAGTCTCTCTGTAGACGGAACGTTATACGCCGTACCGTTCTATGGTGAAAGTTCGTTTACCTTCTACCGCACCGATCTTTTTAAGGCGGTAGGACTGACGATGCCCGAAGAGCCCAGCTACGACGAAATTCGGTCTTTTTCCGAACAGTTGCACGATCCTGGAAACGAGCAGTACGGGATCTGTCTGCGCGGCAAACCGGGTTGGGGTGAGAATATGGCCTACGTCAATACCGTCATCAATACCTTCGGAGGCCGGTGGTTCAACATGGAGTGGGAACCGCAAATGACGACACCCGAGTGGAAGGAAGCCATTCAGTTTTATGTCGATCTGCTGCAAGATTTCGGCCCCCCGGGGGCCAGTTCGAATGGTCACAACGAGAATCGGGCACTTTTTGCGTCCGGACACTGTGCCATCTGGATCGACGCGACATCTGCGGCCGGTTACATCTACAGTCCCGACGATAGCGAGGTCGCCGACAAAACCGGATTTGCAAAAGCTCCGGTGGCTGAAGTTGAAAACGGATCGAGTTGGTCATGGGCGTGGGCACTGGCCATCCCTGCCTCGAGTCGGAAGGCCGAGCAGGCGAAAGCGTTTCTGCGCTGGTCGACCTCCAAGGAATATATAGCACTCGTGGGCGAGGAGGAGGGTTGGACGGTTGTTCCGCCCGGAACCCGCAAGTCGACGTACGAAAACGAGGCCTACCTCGAAGCCGCACCGTTTGCACCCTACACCAAAGAAGCGATCTTGTCGGCCGATCCCATGAATCCCACCCGTGATCCGGTGCCGTACACCGGTGTGCAATTTGTGTCCATTCCGGAATTCCAGGGGATCGGTACACAGGTTGGGCAGGTCATTTCGGCGGCGCTGGCAGGGCAAATGACGGTCGACGAGGCATTACAGTCAGCGCAGGGGGCGACGCGCCGGACCATGCAGCAGGCCGGCTACTACGACTAAGGATCGGTAAAGAAAGCGGTAGGCAGTGGACAAACCGGCTCGCGGTCTCGAAATTCGAGGCACATAATCGTCTGTTGTCTGCGCTGAGCCGCCGCCGGCAGCCGAGGCCAGAGACGGATTCACCCGGTAGGCAATATCGTGTTTCGATTTAGAAATACTGCACGACTCCAAACGCTGCCACTGCTGGCTCCGTCCGTCGTAGCGCTGATAGCGTGGATGGCGATTCCCCTCGCGATGACCGTCTGGTTTTCGTTTCAGCGCTACAATCTGTTGAACCCTGCCGGACGTGGTTTTGCAGGCTGGACCAATTATGCCTATCTGCTCCGGGATTCGGCGCTGTGGACGTCGATGTACAACACCCTCATTCTCGTGGGATGGGTGCTCGTTGTCACGGTGGTGTTCGGCGTGTTGGTGGCCGTGCTATTCTCACAGGATTTCGCCGGTCGTGGTGTCGCAAGGCTTCTGGTCATCGCGCCATTTTTTGTAATGCCCACCGTAAATGCGCTGATATGGAAAAACATGCTCATGCACCCGGTCAATGGCCTGTTTGCCTTTTTGTCGCGCTCGATGGGATTTGCGGCGATCGACTGGTTTGGAGAGTGGCCGATGACCTCGATCGTGATCATCGTATCCTGGCAGTGGGCACCGTTCGCCGGACTCATTCTTCTGACGTCCATCCAATCGCTCGATGAGGAATTAAGAGAAGCTGCGCGCCTCGATGGTGCGGGATCGCTCTCGATGTTCTTCTACATCATCCTCCCGCACCTGCGACGTGCTATTGCCGTCGTAATCATGATCGAGATGATTTTCCTGTTGACCATCTTCGCAGAGATTCTGGTTACGACCAACGGTGGCCCGGGTCTTGCCACGACCAACCTGGCCTACCTGATTTACATCCGCGCGCTGCTGGATTTCGATGTCGGTGCTGCATCTGCGGGAGGCGTGATCGCCGTCTTGCTGGCCAACATTGTTGCCATTTTTCTCATCAAAACCATTGCGCGGACACTCGACGACTGAGCCATGACCGTACGACGCTCCACCAGATGGCTTGTGACGTTTACCGCGTGGGCGGTTGCGCTGCTCGTTTTCTTCCCGATCTTCTGGATGTTTCTGACCGGGTTTAAAACCGAAATCGATGCCGTTGCTACGCCGCCCAAACTGCTTTTCGAGCCGACCACGCAAAATTTCGCCGTCGTTGAGGGTCGGGCCAACTATCTACAGGCAGCCGCAAACAGCGTCATTATCTCCCTCGCCGGCACGTTGCTGGCGCTTCTATTGGCCATACCCGCCGCGTACGCGATGGCATTTTTCCCAGGTAAGCGCACCAAGGTGACCCTGCTCTGGATGCTCTCCACCAAAATGTTGCCTCCGGTGGGCGTACTCGTTCCGATCTACCTTCTGTGCCTGCGACTGAATCTGCTCGACACACACGTCTCGCTGATCGTCATCAATGCGCTGATGAACCTGCCGATCGTAGTGTGGCTTCTTTACAGCTTTTTCCGCGATATCCCGCATCAGATACTTGAGGCAGGAAGGATCGACGGGGCGTCAGTCGGACAGGAGCTGAAGCACATTCTCGTGCCGCTTGCCCTTCCGGGGATTGCATCCACCGCCTTGCTTTCTATCATTCTGTGCTGGAACGAGGCGTTCTGGAGCCTTAATCTGACAACGGCGGGTGCAGCTCCGCTAACCATGTTCATTGCTTCATTTTCGGCACCGGAAGGACTTTTCTGGGCCAAACTGTCTGCCGCCTCTACGCTGGCCATCGCACCGATCCTGGTGTTCGGATGGATGAGCCAGCGGCAGCTGGTCCAGGGGCTGACCTTCGGAGCCGTCAAATAGTGTCTATCGAGTCATGTACAAAGAAAAACAAGATCTTACCGACCGCGTGGCGGTCGTGACCGGCGGTGGTCGTAACATCGGTCTGGCATGCGCCACCGCACTCGCTGAGGCCGGTGCCAAGCCGGTAATAGCGGAAGTTGATCCGGAAGTGGCGGAAGCAGGAAAGAATGCGATGGTCGACGCCGGCTACGATCCCGATGTCGTGATACTCGACGTCACAGATCCAGAGGCGGTTAACCGGACCGCCGATGACCTGGTGGCGCGGCACGGGAAGGTGGATATCCTGGTGTGCAACGCAGGAATCGCCTTCAATACGCCGGCCGAGGAGGTGTCCGATGAGGAGTGGCGAACGGTCATCGACCTCAACCTGAACGGCGTCTTCTGGTGTTGCCGTGCGTTTGGAGGTCACATGCTGAACGCCGGTCAAGGGAGCATCGTCAACATCGGCTCGATGTCCGGCGTTATCGCCAACAAGCCCCAGCCGCAGGCACACTACAACGCCTCTAAAGCCGGGGTGCACATGTTGACCAAGTCACTGGCTGCTGAATGGGCCACACGTGGTGTGCGGGTGAATTCGGTGGCGCCGACGTATATCGAGACCACCATGACACAACCGGGTATGGACAATCCCGACTGGTTCCCGACCTGGCTGGAAATGACACCTATGCACCGGGTTGGGCAAGTAGACGAGATCGCCTCCGTCGTGCTTTTCCTCGCCTCCGACGCCGCCGGCATCATGACCGGAAGTGTCGTGCTCGCGGATGCGGGGTATACATGCTGGTGAGTTCGGTAGACATGTTTGGAGTTGCAGTTGCTCGAAGACCGCATGCGAGAGCCTGCTTCACCGCTGTTTGTGATCATTATGTCCTGGTGGACGTGCCCTCAATCCCTCGGTTCGAATCGGGTACATAAACGAGAACGCGCACGACTATGTTTACTTGTTGAAGCATTCAAGCACGCCTGAGCGCAATTCCCAAAGAAGCGGATCACCGTAAAAGTGGCATTCCTGTCTTTCTTGCGCTAACATCCATTCTGACCGTTCCCCGCCACGGAAGTCGGAAGGCCGACTTGTCACGAAGTCAACCAAACCAATATCCCATGAACCGAAGAAGCTTTATATCAACCGCAGCAGCGGCCGGCGTTGTCGCCGCAGCGTTCCCTGCCGCTTGCACCCCGCCACAGGAATTCGGACGCATCATGTTACCCGTCCCGCAGAAGAGTGGCGGAAAAACGCTCCGGCAATGTCTCGTCGATCGGCACTCAGCACGCGAGTTTGCAGCGGAGCCGTTGCCCATGCAGGTGATTTCGGATGTACTATGGTCGGGTTTCGGCGTAAACCGGCCCGAGGATACCATGCGGACAGCGCCGACGGGCCACGACCGTCAGGAGATGGACATCTATGTGCTGCTGCCCGACGGCATCTACCTCTACAATGCCGTGGAAAACGCCCTCGATCCGGTGCTGGAAGGTGATCACCGCGACGCTGCGGGCACTGATTTTCAGGAGTATGTAGGTACCGCCGCGATGAACCTGGTCTACGTGGCCGACATTTCGAAATTCGACGAGGAAGACCAAGACGCAAATCTTGAGCACCCGGTCAATTCACTCGTTGCGACAGGATGTATTGCGCAAAATGTATATCTGAGCTGTGCGGCGGAGGGATTGAATACCGTAGTCCGCGCAGGAATCGATCGGGAAGCGTTCGCCGACTTGGTGGGCCTTTCGGATCTTCAGGTCGTGACCCATACCCAATGCGTGGGCTATCCTCCGGCTGAGGCGTGATAGCCGACACATCTTTCGGTTACTCCCGAACCGGAATTGTTGCCATGCGAATGATTCTGAAGCTGCGGCACATCACGTGTGTCGCCTTGGCATCGTTTTTGTTTTTGCCGCCGCTCGGCGCCCGGGGAGAGTCTGGCGACGGTCTACAAACACGCACCGATCGCCGCAACCATCGGATCATGGAGGAAATCATGCTCCGTAGCAATGTGCCCGGCATGAGTGCAGCAATCGGAAAAGACGGTAAGGTCGTCTGGGCGGAGGGTATCCAACCTGTCGTTCGATCTGCTTGATGAGGAGATCGAAGGCTACCGGAGTGGGTAGGAGATGCGATGCGAGGTTGCGCGGTAGCACCTACCCAATTTCACGTATAAGCAGTAGCTTTCATCACCCTTCATCCAATCGGGCAATTCTATGGCCGGCGAACTGCACCTCCAGATTCTGAGAAGCGGTATTGACAAATGGAATGAATGGCACAAGCAAAACCCGGGTGAATCGCTTGATCTGAGCGGTCAGCAATTACTCCATGAATCATGAAATTTTGATTCACGAACTGAACTCACACAACGCTTCCACGAACGCCGCCGAACCGTCCCGTAGCCAGCCGTCCAGTTGTGCAGGTTCCTTGAGTTGCTGCCCGCGCATTCTTGAGACCTCCACAAACCGTGATTCCAGTTCGGGAAGGGCGGTCATATCTCCCCATAGTTTCTCGAATTGTGTGACGGGAAAGATGTCCTCCTGACCGTTGCCCCAGCGCTTTTTTACGTCTTTGAGGGTGATATAGGTGGGCATCCGCGTCGACAATTCCCTGATTGCATCGCTGACTTTCTTCTCATCGGACAAGTCGCTTCTCGACAGACCGAAGGTTGTCAGCAACTGGTCGATGTCGATCCAGGTGGTGCTGGTATTGTAGTATGACAGGGTGAACTCGACTTCCTCGCGCGGCAGTGCCAAACCTTCGATGAGTCGCAGTTGCCCGTCAACACGCGCCAATCCGCCGCCACGGTCTTCGATGCGCCGCGTAATGACCTCGGTCGTAAGCGTTGCCCCCCCTGCAATGTGGGATCCCAGCAGCGCCGGATCTACATCCACCCCGAGCGTGTCGATGTTGTGGACCATCAGGTATTTCAGGTTGGGCCGGACGGCAAATAATCCATGTAGCACCCCATTCCGGAAGAGATTCGGCACCTCATACCAGTGCCCCACAGGGTGGATGCATTGCTGGGCGAGGTTGTCGGTATAGTCGTTGCCTTCGCCGGATTCCCGCGCCCAGTGGATCAGCGCATTCTGCAGACTCTCCAATACCTTCTGAGCCTGCTCGTCGAGTAGTTGTCGGGGCATCTCCTCCCAGGCGAAGCGCAGATCGCGAACCATTGGAATCAAGCGCAAACCGATGATGCTTCCGGGCGAAAGCCGCAATGGTCCCCGGTACCCGCAATTGTCCCGCGCCTCGAAATAGTCGGCAACCGGCTGGTGTGTGAGATAGCTCGTGGTGACGACGTGCGGCAGCGGGGTACCGCAAAGCCGGCCGGTTCGGCAACTTTTCGCCAGATGGATCTCGACAAAGCTGCGGTGCCGGCCGCCCATTTTGCTGAATGGATTGAGTGCCTTCACCACCCCGGCACCTTTGGTCCAGCGGCTACCCAGGCCGCCGGCGAGCGTTACGACGGCTACTTCGCCGTTCGCCAGTGCCTGCATCCCGATGCGGTGCTCCGGTGAATCCGCTCCACCATCGATCCGCCCTACGTCTTCGTGTCCCGCATCCTCTATCCGGGTACTTACCGGCAAGCGATTCTGTGCAAGTCCAAGCCGCCCGTTGCGCAGGTCTTCCCGAATCTGTTCATGAAGCAACGGATCGAAACCGTGCCTGGAAAGCAATGATTGCAAATCGGTTTCCTCTTCACCACCTTCCTCCTCACGCGGTAGCAACCGGTCGAATAGCACTGCCACCAGGCCACCGAGTTGCTCGTCGTCTCGGCATGCCGCGCTGAAACGGTCGAGCTCCTTTCGCTGTCCCGGGCTGAGCATCCGTGGGCCGCACCGGAGCATTTCCGGTACGTGTTTCGTGTAGTATCCGGGAGGCATGAGTGCTTCGTCACCCTGGAGCAATTCCGCCCACGTGCCACGATTGTTAATGGCAAAATCATATACCACGGGATCCATGGCGAACGGGACGGCCGTCTTTAGTCGTTCCTTCGTTTCATCGAGAAGTTCCTGCATCCGCAGGACGGCCTTTTTACGAAGGTCCGGATGGAACAGGAAGCCCATCCCACCACCGGACATGCCGCCAAGCATCCAGAATCCCCAGAACCGCTCACCGAATTCCGACTGCACCCGTTCTATAAGCTGTTCCGTGAAGCGGTTGGTAGCCCAGGGAATAATGGTGCTGATCGGCCCGTGAAAGTTGCGATGGGTGGCGCGACCGATGCCGCGAATATCCCCTCTCTTCAATAAATCGACGATCTCATTCAGCAAGGCAATGGCCTCCCGGCGCCCGTCCCACTCGGCCTCCGAGCGAAGCAGATACTTCTCCGTCACCATCTCGAGGATTGGACCAACATCCTGCGCCATCCCTCCATGGACGAGCACGAGACTGTCAGTGAGCCGTCGGCGCGTCTCAGGTGACACCTCGTCCCCGCTGAATACATGATGGCTGGGCAGCAGTCTGCCCCTGCTGATTCCGAATTCCGGATCGCCTCTTGCCGCACGTTCGCCCTGAATCAGCTTCATTCCAGGCCACAGCCCGCCTGAATCCTGCCAGCCACCGCCCGAGCCCGCCAGCCACTCGCCGAGGATGGCGCGAGCGGCAACCAGCCGGCGTTCGTCTTCCCGGAGCGAACCCGTTAAGGCTTCCGTTTGACCGGTTGCACGCATACACACCGAAACGAGGCACGCCAGCAGACTGGTTGAAACCGCCAGACGCGAGCCTTTCGGGATGCCGTTCACACGGCTGACAACCTCGAGACCGTATCCCGGTGCGACGACCCTGCCCAACAGGTCAGGCAAATACTGGGCCGAGCCCTCCATGCCCGGAGGCACGATGCCGGAGGCGATGACGGCCGCTTTTAACAGACCGAGGTAATCCTTCGCATAGTCAAACACCTCGGGGATGGTCGTGATTTCGGCGCTTGCACCGAGATCGACGCTCGTGAGCCGGAGAACCGGACGATCAACGACCCGGATATAGGCTTCCACCGGGGGGCGAGGCGGCTGTGCGGCGGGTGAACCGTCCCGTCCACGTACGCTGAGATCGATAGAGGTGTTGATGACGCGCGCACCCTCCGGGAAATCCATTCCAAGGAAAAAGATGTCACTCCAACCACTATGGGTAAGGTCCATGCGAACCGGTGTCGCCTCGAACAGAATCGGATAGCCGGTTGTATCCGGTGGATTTGCCAGTTCAGGACGAACACGCAAAGGATGATCGACGGGATGCCCGATGCGAAACATCCATCGGTTGCCCCTGATGGAACGGACGCTGTGCCTGACCTGGTCGGCGAGTGTCTGAAATCCCAGGCCATGGTAGGCAGCGGCAAGGGCGCTGCAGATACCGTCACCCGGGCCCATTCGCTTCAGATCGTTTAAAAAGATCTTGATCGCGTCCTCGAATCGACGGTTCAAAAGCC
This sequence comes from uncultured Rhodothermales bacterium, assembly GCA_964539455.1. Taxonomy (GTDB): domain Bacteria; phylum Bacteroidota; class Rhodothermia; order Rhodothermales; family CAYLXM01; genus CAZIIP01. The sequence goes on along the minus strand of CAZIIP010000035.1, from coordinate 4,458 downwards.
GCCGATATCCTTCATATGAGATCAATCCATGCCGACGATTTCCGGCCTTTTCCGGCAGATGAAAACGGTAGATTGCGTATAGGAAGAAGAGTGCCCGAACACGCTCGTACAGGTTGTCGCTTTCCCGACGGAACGTATCCAATGCACTGCACTCCGCAAATAGATTCTCTAGGTCGAGTTCCGAGCACACGCGGTCGAGCGGCCGGTCCCGTGCCTCCCTGTCCGATGCAGTGATGAGATCAACCAGCTTACTCATGGGCAGCACCATCGTCGTCCGGATCGGGATGGGGACGTTCCGGATCACCAAGTGTTCGCTGGGCAAGGAGCGACAGCAGTCGCGTCAGGATTTCATCCCGGTCCTTCCCGTTGAGGGCCAGCGCGAATTGGGCAGTCAATAAACCGTATCGGTCTCCAAGATCATATCGCCAGTCCTTTTGCTCGAGTGCCAGGTATTGCTCCTGCGCGGCAAGCTTGTCGAGCGCGTCGGAAAGTGTGACCGATCGCTCTTTGTCCTGCTCGAGCAGGAATTCGAGCAAATCCATGACGGCAGGCGTTAGCACGTGCATTCCGAAGAAACATAAATAGTGCCCGGCCCGAAGGCCCGGAATGATGAGATACTGTTCGGCGACCGTCGGCGTTGGCTTCTCGATCACCCGCTCCACCTTGAACAGATTTCGCTGTCCGGCCAGCCGCTGTGCACCAACGCATCCGAAGTGCGGCAACATGGTTTCCCGAGTGGCGTGGACAGCGGAAACCGCGCAATGCTGCTTTTCGGCAACGTCCACCAGGCGCTTGGCGCATCGGTCACGACTGCGGCTGACGTAAAGATGATCTCCCACCAGGTGTAGAAACGGATCCGTTTCCACGAACGGCTTTGCGGTAACCAGCGCGCGACCATAGCCGGCCTGACCGGTCTGCGGCATGAATTGTACCCGCCCCTTGTATCCTGCGATGGTTAGCAGATACCGTTGCTCGTCGCCGGGATGGACGACAACACAGATTTCTTCAACGCCGGCGCTCAGCGCCTCTTCAACCAGAATTGTAAGTACCGATTTCTCGGTGCCGTCCTGGTCGATGATGGTCTGTATCGGCAAATCGCGCTGCGACTTGCCGGCTGCGGTGATAACGGCCTTGGTGATTTTCACGGGCGTTCTCGAAACGACTGGATCTGAATGCTGCAAACGGCTCGACGGGTGTCAATCCTCAACGCACACCGCAGGTCTCGGGCACTTGCCGGAGACTGAAGCTGACATGCGCGTGCCGGACATGCACACGGCAAGTGTGCCCAAGATACGTGAGGCTGAGGATTTTGGGCGGCCGACGGTTCGATGACCAACCACTGAGTGTGAACAGGCCCTGGCACGAAAGAAGTGGATATTGAAGCAGTTCTTCCTCACATTATAGCTTCATTTGATCGGAAGACGACGAGAGTCCCGGCAAATGTCCCGGATAATAACCGGTGTGTCGGATCCAAACCGGGAACCGTCCCGCCGCCGGACATCCGAAGGCTTTTTGGTCATCAACCTCTCGCACTATGAACCGCCGCAAATTTCTCGAAGCAACGGCAGCGACGGCTGCAGCCACTATCGTCCCGCGACATGTGCTCGGTGGAACGGGATTCGTGGCACCCAGTGACAAACTGAACATCAGCTACATCGGCTGTGGTTCGCAAGGGCTCCGCCTGCTCATACAGGCGCTGCCACATCCAGAGCTCAAGATTACGTCCGTGGTCGATCCCAACCGGCGATCGGATGACTATCCTACCTGGGGACCGGGAGAGATCAAGGGAAAGATTCGCAACTTTCTGAACGATCCGGGCTGGGGTGAAGGGCTACGGGATGGAACCTGCGGACGAGAGGTGGGCCGGGAGCTCGTGAACAAGCACTACGCGAAATCGACCGCCTCCGGAACGTATAACGATTGCCGGGCCTACGCCGACTTCCGGGAGATGCTTGCCCAGGAAGAGGACCTGGATGCCGTGTACATTATGACGCCCGAGCATCTGCACGCTTACATCGCCATCATGGCAATGCGAGAGGGCAAACACGCCATCATGCACAAGACGATGGCGAATACCCAGTATGAAGCCAAGCTTTTGAGAGACCTGACGGTCGAAAGCGGTTTGGCAACGCACATGTGGTCATCTCCGGGTGGAACGCCTGCCGCCAAGATGGTACGGGAAGGTGTCGTCGGGCCCGTCCGCGAGGTGCTCCACTGGACGAACCGGCCGTTTTGGCCCCAGGGAATGTTTGAGTGGCCGGAAGAGGAGCCGATACCCGACGGTTTCGACTGGGACCTGTGGCTCGGACCGGTGCCGGACATGCCCTACAGCCATCACCTGACACACGCCGTGTTCCGTGGATGGTTCGACTTCGGCAGCGGATCCCTCGGCGACGTCGGCAACTACTCCCTGGTAAATGTATTCGAAGCGCTTGGTCTCGGCGCCCCCTCCAGCGTGCAGGCCTTCCCGACGCGGGCCTATCTCGTCACCGACACCTGGCATCGCCAGGACAATAACATCTCCTTCCCACGCGCTTCGATCCTCAAATGGGAGTTCCCTGCGCGTGGCAACATGCCGTCGCTGACCCTTACGTGGATGGACGGTGGGCTGCGTCCGGACAAGCCGGATTTGCTCGAAGAGTTGGGTGTCGAGATTGGCGAGGGTGGTTTGCTGTACGTCGGAGACGAGGGAATCGTGTCCGGAGCGTGGAGACCATCGGTTTATCCCGAATCAAAAATGCCGGACATCAGCAACCATCCGGAACCGGTTTACGAACTTGATCAGTTCATTCAGGCCTGCAAGGGTGGTCCGAAGACGAGTGCAAACTTCGAAAAGCTCTACGACCAGATCACAATGACCAACATCAGCGCTATCGCGATGCGGTTCGAGGGAAAGAAGCTGCTTTGGGACCATGAAAAACAGGAATTCACCAACGAGCCGGAAGCCAACAAGCTGCTGAAGCGCAAATACCGGCCGGGCTGGGAGATATGAGATCCCGAGTTGCCTGCGATTGCTTTTTGATAGCTGAGAGTAAACCCGTTGCACTTGCCTGAGAACGGGATTTCCTGCCTAGACCTTTGAGAAGATGCGATACTTTCTACTGTGCGCCGCGCTTCCATTCCTGGTAGGATGCGATTCGCGATCCGTCACAGAAAACGAGCCGGCCGACCTGCTGTTGGGTGAATGGACGCTTTCTACATACCAGGGAGCCATGTTGCCGGTCCAACTTCCTTTGGCTGATGGAGCGAATATCATTGAAAGCGGTCGCCTCACGGTAGGCACTGACGGGACATGGGAACTGAAGATTCATGGAAGCGCCGTGGATGTTGGGGGCGCCGGTGAATGGACGACAACACTCGAAGGGACGTATGTTGTTGAAGGAAATTCCGCGACACTGACCGTCACGTCATGCGCGGAGTCAGGTGAAGATTCGTCATGTAGCGCTGAGATGGTTTCTGCGCAATTGACCGCATGGAACTGGACGGATGAAACGCTCGACATCCAGATGCGCATCGGGGAGGAAACGTGGTTGCTGGGTTTCATAGCCTAGAGGCATGGCTTCACACACGACATACCATACGAACCGAATACGAGGTGTCGACGATCATGGCTCTCACGAAAGGTGCAAGCAGACAACTGCTGTTCATTCTCGTGGTGTTTCAGGCAATGAGCGGCATCATCGGAGGGATCGGTCTCGTGTTCGATCCCTCCGGATCGGCGGTGGGCATACCCCTTGAATTCTTGGCGTCCTCTCCGTTTTCAAATTACCTGATACCCGGCCTGATACTTCTGATTGTTTTGGGCGTCTTCCCGCTCGTGGTTGGCGTTGGTCTGTTTCGCCATCGGTCATGGTCGCTTTCGGGCTCCCTGATTGTCGGTGTCGGTCTGGTGATCTGGATCGGTGTCGAGATTCTCATGATCGGCTACCATGGCCGGCCGCCGCTTCAGCTGGTCTACGGTATACTCGGTCTCGTCATTTTGATCGTCGCAGCGCGTGAGGTTCGTGCCGCATCAAACGAATATGCCGGAGAATGAGGGACTTGTTCCGCGCGGTACTACCGTACACCACGTTGAGGAATCGCCGGTCGGTTCCGGATCTGAAATAACAATCCCGGGCCGCAGGAAGCGACCCGGGTATCGAAGGGGAACGAAGTGGAACGCTTCTACAGCGGTTGGCCGTTGTTGTCGATCAACTGAATGTCGAATCCTGCATCGCGAAGCGGTGCCTCTATGGCAGCGCGATCGCCTACGATTACCCAGACCAGGTTGTCCGGATGCAGAACGCTGTCCGCGACTTCGGAGACGTCCGTTACCGTGAGGTTACGCACCAGGTCCGCGTAGGTGTCGAAGTGGTCGTCAGGCAATCCATACTGAACCATTTCAGCGATGGAGTTCAGTACGGCATTATTGGTTTCCCACTGACCCGGGAGGGTGAGTGTCAGATTATCCTGGGCCTT
>CAZIIP010000034.1:0-16721 GCA_964539455.1 uncultured Rhodothermales bacterium | reverse complement strand
AGCGACAGGCTCCTTATCTGCACGCCCGAGTTCAGCCCTTCATCGACCTTGAACTCGTACTCCAGGAAGAAATCTCCGTAATCGTCTTCGGTGCATAAAAAACTGTTGGGAGTATTGCGCTTTGATACGCCGACGATAACGCCGTCTTCCAGCCGGTATTCCGCCTCTCCATTGCGCTGCACCCATCCTGACAGGTCGGATCCGGCTATGAGCGATTGCCACTCATCCGAATCATCCGATTGGGCCAAGCTCGTTACAGGGAGCAGCAGAACAAATACCATTATGAATTGCGTGCGCAGGGTGGTCATGGTTTCCGGATCTAATGGTTCCGCAATCTGCGGGGGACGCTACAACTGGATATTACGTAGTGCAAGCGTCAGACGAAATGCCTTTTAGACCTCCGGCAGAAAGTGCAACACAACCTCCGTTCGATCCGGCTTCATGTCGACCTTCAAGCATGGAGCCACCCGCCGCCCGCCTTGCATCATCCGTCCACCCTGCATTCCAGTTCCTCCTCGTCGCACGTAGCGCTTTCCAGATTTCTGCTGCCGTCCGTTTGCAGTGCATATCTAAAGGTGTAGAACCGGGGATCCCCGAGCCCTTCGACCGCGCCTTCGTAGTAGGAGATTATCGCGACTTTTGCATAAAGACCGTCTTTGGTGCGAAGCACAATCGTTCGATTTGCCACCGGTGTGACCACATGAAAATCCATGTTGTAATGGTACCAGCCGGTGCCGCTTCCGCCCGGCAATGGCGTTCCTTCCGGTCCCGCATCGAACGTGTAGCCATCCTCCGGTGCCTCCTTCAGATCATCGAACGCCTCGTCTACAAATTGGACGGAGCCGTTCACAGCGATGGAAGTGTTTGAAAATGAAAGGTCCCAAGCATCAGGATCCGCTTCGGCTTCGCCCGGCGGCACGACGCGATTCTTGTGAATGTCATAATAGGCCTTGACGTCGGCGGGTATATCGCGCACCGTTTGCGTTTGCAGAGACTCAACAGCATTTTGGCCAAGTGCGGATACTGCGAGTGACGCGATTAGATAGACGGTGCGGATGATCATGGCGGTAGTGTCCATTTGGAAAAGAAAAACTTGATCAAACCTTATTAGTACGCCTGCACCGTTTGGGGTTCTGCGAAAAATCGTAGAACGCCGCACTGCCTCGAGGAAGATCCCGCGCCGGTCCAAGCATCGACCCTGCGCCCCGGCAACACTACTCCCTGGCGAAGGATGGGGGTAGATCGGCGGCGATGCCGGCCCATCCAAGAGAGCCGAACCGATTTGAAAACGAGGCCGGCGCGTAAACCGGCACATCCGCTGCCGGCGGAAGTACGGCCGGTAGTCCTCCGATGTGTTCTTGATGCTCATGCGAAAAGGCAATGGCGTCAACGTTACCGAGATCAACCCCGACCGGCGACAAAACCATGGAAAGCCGGTCGGACATCTAGATGAGACCCAAAAGGCGGACGCCACGCCGGCATCCTTGGATATACCTGTAACTGTAGCACACGGCCGATATGCCGTACCCGGGCTGTTTCTGGTGTGCAAAGAATTGTATGTTATAACCTGATCGACCAAACATGACCTAACGAAAGGATACCATGATCAAGAGATTACTCTCGCTGCTATTCATCGCCCTGTTTGTCGGCTGCACGAATTCGGCCGAAGTAGACGAGATCCCGGCTTTCACCGAGGAGGACGAAGCCGCGATAGAGACGGTTCTGCTCGCTGAAACGGACTACTTTTTCGCTCGTGATTATGAGGGATGGGCTTCGACTTTTGTTGAGGCTCCCGAGGCATTTCAGATCTGGAACAACGCCGACGGCAGTTACACGTACGCGAAGGGATGGGAGACGATAAGCAGCAACGTCAAATCATTCATGGAGGCAAATCCGGAACCGGATGATACCGCCCTCCACCGGGAAGATTTTACGATTCGGCCTTACGGCGATGCAGCGTTCGTGACCTTTGTCAAGTATATGGGAGACCTGGAGACCGCCAACCCGGTTCAGGAAGTGCGCGTCGTGGAGCGCATGGACGGCGAATGGAAGATTGTCTGCGTGGCGGCGTTTATGGACTACACGGAGTAGGGAAAGCAAGGGGGGTTTCGGGTAGCAGGCCTCGAGGAGCGTGGAGCGGGTTTCGAGTAATCTACTCGCAATTTCGCACTATGAATTGTGAGTTGTGAATTGAAACGGTTTCTCGATTCACGATTCTTTCGGTCCCGTCCTGACCCGCCGGGAATTGTGCACGAGGAGTTCTGCAAGGAATTGCTTTTCGCCCCCCCGAGTGAAGCGAGCGATACCGAACAGCCGAATGCCGCGAGCGCAACGAGTGGCGCCGATTTCCCCGGATGCCGTGTACGCGTATCAGAACGAAATGCATTTCGTTCGTCATTCACGGCTAAAATCCCCTGAGGTCTGTGCTCGACCTTCGCGGCAAACCTTCCTTCGGCTTCCGGTCCAGGACAACGTACTCAATTCCGTTTTCTTCGCAGAACTGCCGTTTTTCGGATTTGTCTCCGTCGTTGTTAACGGCATAGATGTGGGGCTTGATTTTCCGGATCTCCGGGGCCGCATCCAGCCATCCATCACCCGATGAAATATGTGCCTGGGTTACATGGCGGATAGACTGCACCATGTACCATCGCTGGAAGTCGGGGAACATGGGATGGCCTACACCCTTGAGTGCTCGAACGTTGGCATCGTGTCCGATGACCACATGAAGGGCTCCCAACGCGCTCACTTCTTCGAAAAACCGAACATGGCCACTGTGAAAGTAGTCGTAGCATCCCGTCACCACGACCTTCTTCCGATCGGTCGCATCACTTTGTCGCGTCCCGGTTTCAGTTGCGACCTTGATGACTCCCGGCCGGGGATCCATTGAAGCGGGCATCAGCGAAAGCTCTTCCTCCGAGATCACCTCGTATGTGAGACCTGCCGCCTGACAGAAACTTCCCTTCGGCGGGCTGTGCGCTCGAGCTCTGACGATCCAGGAATCGCCGGGCGAAATCCGGTCCCAGGGCAACTCATCCGGAATTACCTGTCCTTTTACCGGTTCGACCGCCTCCAGATAGCGCACGGCACGTAGCCAATACAGGCGCTCGTCAAGGGGCAGTCCGGGAGGTTTTCCGGTCAATCGTTCGATTTCGTCATCAGACCAGACATGCAAGGCAACCGGACCGCGGAGTGCAGCCTCTTCCATCAGGCGAATTTCCGGCGCCTGGATGTTGTCAAAACCTCCCGAAAGATGGACAACACTCATTGCTGCGTGTCAATTTTGACCTCAAACCTGAACGCTCCCGGAACGGGTTCTTCGCCGGCTACGAACAGATATCCACCACCACAACCCGAGTACATCGCACCGGAGTATTTCTTGCGATAGACGTTCCAAAGTGCCCGGAGATCTATCGTCAACGAGCGATGATCCAGCACATCGGGGAGGATGGTTTCCCAACAGGCCATGCATTCATTCATAGAATCTCCAAGATCCGCCAGGTCCATCGATTCAATGGCCTGGAAGCAATGCTTGCCGGAACGTCCCAGACGGGCAATCCAATCCGGATTAAGGTTTTTCCGCCCAAGTGGAGAATAGCCGGTGGGTCTCGGCGCTACCGGCAGAACATGTATAACGGATGAAAGCCAGCCTGCGACGTCCGGGTCATTGCTGCTCTCGATGTGAGCGGGAAAAACTCCGCCTTCGACGTCGGCGCGGTAGTCCAACCTGTTGATCCCCGGATAGACGAGTCCCACCATATCCTGTGAACCCGACGGCTCGTCGTTTCCGGCATTTTCCGCCGTGTAGAGCTCGCGCACCAATAACGGTCGATCCCGGTCGGGAATGGCGCCGCCCCAAAGCTCGAGCGCGATTCTTCTTGTGCTGGAGCAGATGCCCGACCGATCCATCCACCTGAATGAAGGCGCGACCTGAACGACCACCATGGATCCAGGAGGATCCGGATTCGCGGAAGACACAAACGGCTGATCGATCCATCCGCCGGCGAGTGCGATGCGGTAGGGAAGTGGCCCGATGACATCCGCCAGGTTGTCCGGTATGCTGGAAGTCATGCCTTTCCGTTTCTCAAGCGATTCAGGAGACGGTCCGTTTGCCGGCCTTTCTGTCAAAATACTGCTCTTGGATCCACGCGTAAGTTTTGGTCAATCCCTTGCGAAGCGGTGTGGACGGTTCCCAGCCCAGTATCCGCCGGATCATTGTGTTGTCGGAATTTCTTCCGGCCACACCAACCGGTTTGGTCGGGTCATAACTTCGCTCCAGCTTGACCTCTCCAATTTCCTCGGCCAACGAGACCAGATCGTCGATGGACACCAATTCACTCGAACCCAGATTAATCGGTGTCGCAATCAGATCGTCACAGTGCATGATGATATCGATACCGTAGACGCAATCGTCGATATACATGAAGCTCCGCGTCTGCTGCCCGTCTCCCCAGATTTCGATCGCGCGTTTTTCGGTGTCCTTTGCCTCGATCACCTTTCTGCAGATGGCCGCAGGTGCCTTTTCGCGCCCACCGTCCCAGGTACCGAACGGTCCGTAGACGTTGTGAAATCGTGCAATGGCGGTCTTCAGCCCACGCTCGGCCCAATACTCCTCACAAAACATCTCGCTCATGAGCTTTTCCCAGCCATACCCCCGTTCCGCCATGGCCGGATAGGCATCCGATTCCTTGAGCGCACGAACATTCGGGTCTTTCTGGAGATCGGTGTTGTAGGCACAGGCTGATGACGAGAAAAAGTACCGATCGGCACCTGCTCGCTCGGCCGCCTCGATGAGATGCGTGTTGATAAGGATACTCCGGAGGCATTCGATCCGAAAACGTTCGATGAAGCCCATCCCACCCATATCGGCCGCCAGATTGTACACCTCGACGGCCCCTTCGCAGGCCCTGCGACAATTATCCTCGTTGCTCAGATCGAGGCACAGCGACTCCACGCCCGGCACGCGCTGGTACCACTGCGGGAGCGGCTTTTTGTCGATTGCCCGGATTCGTGTAAATCCCTGGTCATGGAAATAACGCGCCAGTGCGCCGGCGATAAATCCGCCCGCGCCGGCGATGACAATGAGATCGTCTTTAGCACAGACGTCGGATGCGATGGTGTTTGCCATTGCGCTATGATTCAATCGATTTTCAGCTCCAGCAATCGGACTTCGAGAAAGGTACTGCGACGTATCCTGCGAACCATGGCCTCAAGGTACAAGAGATACAAAATTGCGTGGATTCGCGCGGTATGGGAGTTCCGGGATTGTTTGGCCACCAGGTTTAACGGTAGAAAGAAATGAGACGGGTGCCGGCACTACAACCACTGTTTTAACCGGATCGCATTCAGGATTGGTGATTCACTGCCGCGCAGGAAGGGGCCGCACGTCGAATTCAGTATGGAGTATGTGGTCGAGCAGCGACCCGCAAATCTTTACGGAATAGCGTTTTTTCGCATCTTGACTACGTCTCTTTTTCTCAGTATCGTAATCTTATTCATGTAGTTCCACTAGGATTTTATCCGTAGTCACGCAGGGCGTTCTGTGCTGCCTTCAAGTGTGTCGCTATGAGAAGCTATATCAATCCGGTTAGTGGTCTCGGCATCTCTATACTGATTTTTGTCTGCGGCACAGTTCCCGTGTCGTCGCAGACAATGGAAACGATGATGCTGATGCGCATCGAAGACACGGGCGGCATCGTCGACGGAAACGTTGATGTCGGAGGTTATGAGAATTGGCACTGGGTCTGGCAATTCGACCATCAGTTTGCACTCCTCGACCATGGGAGCGATCCGCCATTAAGTGGTCCGCTTTTGCACGGAGTGTACAACATCAGAAAGCTCATCAACGGGGCGACTCCGATTCTCGCACAATACCTTTCCTCCAGCTCTGTGCTGCCCATGGTGGAGATTGCCGTCTTTTTTCCGGACGGGACCGGCTCGGCAGTCGAAAGATTCAGAATTAGTCTGGAGGATGCAGTAATCATTAAGCAGGATATTGTCGAAACGATCCATACGGATGATACCGAATACGATGACCTGTCGTTTTATTCCTCTACTGTGGACTGGGACGATGTAAGTCTCGGTCCAATTCTCCCGCTCTCTCTGGTATCATTCGACGCAATTACAGATGGAAATGACGTGCATGTGAAGTGGATGACGGCATCTGAACAGGGGCTCACGCACTTTGAGTTGGAGCATCTCCTTCGGAACAGCTATGTGACAGTAGCTTCCGTACAGGCGGCGGGATTCTCGGCGGAGGAACAGCAATATGAGATATTACTGAGCGACATGCTTCCGGGTACCCATCAGTTCAGACTAAAATCCGTGACCTTTAGCGGGGATACCGACTACAGCCATCCCGTCGAGGTGACCCTGCACTATGACGGCCAACGCATGCAGCTCACCGAACCTCATCCAAATCCGGTGAGTGGTATTCTAACTTTTAGCCTAAGCGTGGAAGTCGATCAGGAGGTGCACGTGGCTTTGTATGACGTATTAGGGCGCTCGATACGATCTCTACACGAAGGCCTCATGCCTTCCGGCCAACAACATCATTTCGTGATCGACACAGCCGGACTATCACAGGCCGTGTACCTGCTCCGCATTGCCGGCCAACGCATCGACGAGGTGCGGGCGGTCCGCATTGTCCACTAGACCTTGAACCCGTTGACTAATGTGAAGAAAATGAATCTTCGACTGAAACGGCTGCTCTTGGCGACCTTGCTTGCCGGACTCACGGCCGGCGCGTTGCGCGCCGACCATATCTATATGCTGATCGATAACGGCAACATTGGGGGCGAGATAACTAGCAGCCCATGGGAAGATTGGTTTTGGGTCGGCACGTTTTCACAGGCTGTTGAGGTGCCCTTCGATCTGGAAACCGGTCAAGTTACCGGCGTACGCCGGCATGCGCCTGTATACGTATCCATATCTATGTCGCATCCGGCTGCCAAGAAACTGGTAAATGCGCTCTCCACATCGACAAATTTCCCGGAGGTGGTGTTCAAATTCCTTTACATTAATGATCAACTGCTGGAGGAAGCATATTTTGAGATCAAACTGGAAAACGTTTTTCTTTCGCTTGTCGGTAGCAACTACGATCCGGGACCCGATGCCGGTCCACCATTCTATTTCATCCCCAATCAGTCGCTGGCATTTTACTATCAAAAGATTACATGGACGTATTACCTGTCCGATCCCGATATCGTCTACCAGGACACCTGGGATGCTTCATCGGAAAAAAGATCTTCCCACGCGGACGGTATGGATCCTGGTGATTTGGATGGACCTGATTCAGCGCATACGATAAATGAACAGGAGCAGTGGTACAAAGCAACGGCCTCGTCCATAGACGGGTTGGAGCAGACTGAAATTCAATTGGGGTATGACAAATACGGTGCTCTTCTGCCACAATCCCGCGCGGAAGATGCCTTTCCATCCAGGCTTTATCGCTACAGGTTGAAAAAGCCTTTTGATCCAGCGGGTGGACTGCTCTTCATAGGTAATGCGAGGTATCCATAGGTCGGCGGTGTCGGAGGCTTCCACAAACCTACTCAAAGGGCATGGTGTTAAGATCGCGATAGACGCCGAGATCCCACCTGAGAACCTGTCCAGTTTTTCCGAGCCCCTTGAAACCTTCACCACCGGCCGGACGCTGGTGGTGGTACGGTGAAGCCCTGCCGTTGCCATTTCATTACCTTGCGTGCAATTCCGGCAGACGGTTGCGTAAATTCAGCCTCCGCCCTTTCACTATCCTTGAAGATCTCACCACCATGAAACGCATTATCCACGCGGCGACGCTACTGTTCGTCTGCGCTCCATTTGCATCCGCCCAGCACCTGCACCCACTGCATCGGGTGATCGAATTTCCTGACGTCCCCGGCTACCAAACGCTTGCCTGTGATTTCCATACGCACACCGTTTTCTCCGATGGTCACGTGTGGCCCTCCATTCGTGTCCAGGAAGCCCAGCGGGACGGCCTCGATTGCATCTCGATGACCGACCACATCGAGTACCAACCCCATCTCGACGATATCCCACATCCCGACCGCAACAGGTCGTACGAGGTGGCGCTCGAGGAAGCCGGCGACAGCGGGCTCATTGTCATACGTGGTTCGGAGATCACCCGCTCCATGCCGCCCGGACATGCCAATGCGATCTTTCTACAGGACGCGAATGCGTTGATGGTCGAAGACTCTGTGGCCGTATTCGAGGAGGCCACGCGGCAGGGTGCATTCAATTTTTGGAACCATCCCCACTGGACCTCGCAGAGAAAGGACGGCGTAGCTACGCTCACGGGTATGCATCGGAGACTCATCGAGGACGGACTGCTGCAAGGAATCGAGGTGGTCAACAACGTGACCTATTCCGACGAGGCAATCCAGATTGCCCTCGATCACGATCTGACCATGATCGGAACGTCGGACATTCACGGACTGGTCGACTGGCAGTACGACGTACCGCACGGCGGACACCGGCCGGTCACGCTCGTGTTCGCCGAGGAGAAATCGGCAGAAGCGATCAAAAGTGCGCTGGTAGCCCGCAGAACGGCTGTCTGGTTCAACAATCTGCTCATCGGCAGGGAAGCACAGCTCATGCCGCTCATCGAAGCGGCGCTCGAGATTTCATCGGCTACGTACAGTGGCGACACAACCGTCCTCGAAGTGGAGATTTCGAACACCTCCGATGTTGGTTTCATTCTCGACAACCGAAGCGGTTTCAATTTGCACAGGAATGCGGACGTCGTGATGCTGGCGCCGCAGCAAGCGACCGTGCTCCATGTGAAAACAATTGACCGGCTCGAAACCGTCACGCTCGAATTCGATGTGATGAATGCGATTTCCGCGCCTAACGAGCATCCTGTGTTGACGATCGAAGTCCCGGTCGATTGACGCCAGTCCGTCACTCCCAATTGATTCGGATGCTTACGCAAGAAAGCCCGGCCCCGAATGAACGGAACCGGGCCTTGTTTAGCTACCGATTAAATAGCAGATTCAGTCGCCGATACGCTCGACATTGACCGCACTCAGACCTTTCGGGGTGCGCTCAACTTCATATTCCACTTCTTCGCCTTCCTTCAGGCCTTCACCGAAACGGAGACTGGCGACGTTGTTACGATGGACGAAAACATCGGGGCTTCCATCCGAGGGAGCGATAAAGCCGAAGCCTTTATCGGGGTTGAACCACTTTACTTGACCATTTGCCATTTTGGGTGGTGTTTGATGTTCACTTACAGCTTGTCCACCCAGGTTAAAAAGGCCGCAAAGGCTTACCAGAGAAGATCAACTTGTACTAGTGAGACGGTGATAAATGATTTTGAGGGCCATTATACTCAGCGAGCTGAACGTTGTTCTGTATTCGTACGCGGTTAAGCACATCAAATCGCGTCTGAGTCCAGAAGCTTGTCCGCCGCGAGCCGTGCCGCCACGCCAACGACTTCGCCACACTTCGTTGCGGGGTCTGCCGCCTGAAACTGCTTTAGATCGTCCGGATCATACAGATCATATCGTTTCCCAAACTGGAGCTCGAGAATATCGCCGCAAGCGGTACTGCCAAACCGCTTCTCAAACGCCTCGCAAAACGCCCGTGTCGGAACGAGTGAACGTCGCCAACCTTCCCAGTCGGTGATGCGGTCCCGTCCGTATACCAGACCCAAGGCCAGCAACGACGCCACGACCGCACCACAGGCCTCGCCCCTTTCCGCAATGCCCGGTATGGGCGTGAGTGCCTTCAGCATGGGTCCTGACTGGAGGCCGAATACTTCCTCCAGCGCCATAAATGTGGCCTGAGCACAATGATGGCACTGCCGTAGCCTCGCCTGTGCCGTGGTTTCCGCCAAATCCAGGACGGCTTCGTCCGCTAATCCCGCACCGACAGAGGGGATTCTCGTTGCCTGCGCATTGACGGTCTCACCCGTCTCTCCGTCACATCCAATGGCAGCAACCGCACCGGCGGACGCCGCTCCAAGTCGCACAAAGTGTCGTCGGTTCATCTTCTCCGTCGTTTCACTGCGAGCCGAATGTCCTCTCCGCACTACTGCCGGATCACCATATACAATCTACCTCGTCATATGGTGGGATATATCGAGACAAAATGCAATACATCATGGACAATTGACAATTGCTCTACCGTTTGGTAGCGTTGCGCGATTTCGGCCTGAGGAACGGGGCGAAACGCATTCTCTGTGCGTTGGTGCGCGAAAATGTTTTCAGGCATCGAGGTGATAGACTCGGTTTAATGTGCTAATTTGGGCACAAATACGCCGTATTTCACAGACGGGATCCCACCAGGGAGTACGCACACGCGTTGAGAGTTGAGAGAAGTACATGCCGATCGCTGCCTACCGATTGCAGCGCGTCACGTACCATAGCCGGGGATGTGGTACTCTGAACCATGTCAACCGCCATGTTAAGAGCTGCTTTTGTCACCATTCTGACGCTCTGTTTCGTCGTTTCTGCACAGAGCCAAACCGTAACCGTCCTGCAGGAAGCAAAGCTGTTCATCGAACCTGATGAGCGGGGTGACGTACGCGCCACCTTGCCGGCCGGTGTCGAACTAACCGTTGTTGCGGAGCAGAACGGTTGGCTGGCCGTCTCCACACAAACGGGAATCCCGGGTTGGATTCTGAGGGCACTCGTCTCGGATATCGATGAGGGTGCGCCTGAACCGCGACAGGAAGCGACACCTGAACCTCGACCGACGGTCGAGACGCCCCCGGATCCTCAAACGGAGCCTTCCCGGGAACCGGAGCCTTCGGCAGAACCGGAGCCCGCCCCGGTTCGGGAAGAACGAGTGACGCCCGACAGGGACGCGCCGCGCATTACTTCTGATCCCGAAGCGGACGCCAACCCCGGAGGTTTCTACAATCTTAAGAAGTGGTGGGGAGTATCGGTTGGATTTGACGATGGTGTCACCCTTCCGGGTGCCGAATTCGGGCTGATGATCCACCGAATGGTGGGCGTTCGACTACTTGCCAGTTCGGCCCTGATCGATGCGGGAGGAGGCACCGCTTACAGGTTCGGCGGAGGTGCCTCTGTCGATATTTTCGGACTACAGCCGAATGAGCGGCTGCCGATAGGCATTTTTGGGACCGGAAGGTTCGTATACGATCAGGTGTTCGACAACGATTTCAATTCGGAAGGCGCCATCATGACGCTGGCCGGAGACGTGGGGGTCTACGGAAAATTCGGAAGCAATGCCGTCCTGATACCCAAGGCTGCTGTCCGCTTTGTGCAAAACACGTTTTACGTCAACGGCAATAAGCTGGCCGACATTTCCGACACACAGTTCTTCGCGGGACTGGATGTTCGAATCGGCTCGATCGTGCCCGGCGCAAGCGTCATCGTCTACGATGGCGGGCAGACTTTCTTCGGATCTGTAATCGTTGGATTATGACCTCTCATCATGCAGTGGCAGTAAAGGATCCGCCCTCTGCAATGCGGCTGCTTTTCAAAAGCCGATAGCGGTAACCAAGGTTTCTCGGGAGTGCGCCCTCGATAAGCGTCGCCGGACTCATGATTTCGAATAGTGGACCCGACAAAGCCGAATTGTTTTCCCGTTCTTCCGGTGCAAGCGGTCTTTAGCCGCAAAACGAACATGTGGTCAACCCGTCGCACACCAGCACTCTATCACGGTGGATCCTTTTGGGTTATCGCACGGTTAACCGCTCGTGATAGGCCGTTTGCGAATGCAAGCGGCTTCTTCAACCTACCCTTCACGGGTGCATATCGACCGACCGTGAGGCAGTTTCGTTTTGCAAAAATCGTTATAGGTGTATCGGCATTTATGGGGGCGTCCTGGGGCCTCATTCTGCTTTTCAGGGCGTTCATGACGGATACCTATTCCGGGCCGGATTGGGGGATTTTCGGCGTTCCCGTAGTGGTGCTGACGGTCGGTTCGTTAAGCGGAAGAGGTGCCGGAAAATGGTTGCTCAAACGGTTGTTTGCAATAAAGAATAGCCGGGTTTTGCAAGTCGTTACGGGCCCGGTTTTTGGTGCCGTAGCCGGCGCAGCGGTGCTCGTGTGGCTCATGGAACTCTCTGAAGTGCTGTTTTTCTCATTCGGTGTCGAAATCGGGAAAGCGGTGCCGCTCCTGACTCGTGCGCTTGAGATTTTGAAAACATCGGCAACTATCGGCGCGATGATCGGTGCATGTACCGGACTCATCGTGGGTATTGCAGTCAGCTCCTTCCCCCGGTCAAAGCGCATAAATTTAAGCGCTTGAGTCCGTCTTCAATGGCGATGCGAGAGTGTCTAATGGAAACCGGTGTGCGAATCAATTCGCACCCTCGGTTAAGCGGCCTTCTTCTATGAATAATGGATCATGAATCATGAAGCGACCCAATCGTGTCGCCGGGTTTCATACCATTCATAGGAAAGAAGCCAACCCGTCCGGGTAATGACCCGCGATGTTTTCCATATCGGACGTCTGTTTGTACTGCCGATCATCGTCTTTACGATTGGCGGCATGGGATATGCCCAGGTGCTCCCGCAGCCTCCGGCCGCCGAGCCATCGACCCAGGCCTTGAGGACAAGCGCACCTGCCGACTCGGTCCTGTTTTACGAACCGGTTAATCGCAGCCTGGGGACAGATTATACGCCCATCTACCTGCCGGACAAGGAGGATGCCGACCGGATTCGGACCGCAGGAACGTTCGATACCGGTGCTCAACCGGGCAGCGCCGACTTGCTGCAACCCGCATCGTCTTCCGGCTGTGCCTCCGCATGCAGCGTATCACCTACCGGATCAACTACCGAACCTGCTTCCGAAGCCGGCTTGACCGGCCGGCGCACCACTGCGCTGGTCCTGGGCACAATGAGTACTGCCGTCAGCGCGATGCTCGTCAATCGTGTCGGGCATGCTCCGGGATGGAAGAGTGCCGAACTTTTGCCGCATCTTAGCATCGGGCCCGCAGGCGGCCTGTATTTCGGCGTTCACCTGGCAATCAACTTCCGTGAGTGAAACATTGCCATGCTTCCGCTATAACCGGATTCTTTTTGCGGGGTACACCCGGCAATCAACTTCCGTGAGGACGGTCAATTGATGATCCATGGTTGCAAAACACGCAACTCACATTTCGACTCGGTTTGAAACTTCAATATTCAGGGTGCAATCGCTCATTGCTAGCCATCTCTTCAGCCTTGGTCCAGATTCCTGGTTTTTCACGTCGCAGACGAGCACGGACACGCAAACGTGTACGAGAACGGGAGAAACCAAATCCTCGAGCATTCCAAGCGAAGCGAGGAATGCCGTTGTCCTCTATTCGTTATGAATCGAAAACCGCATCCCTGCGTTTTCGCGCAACCGCTCGACCAGTGGTAAACCCAGTGCCGACGCCGGCGTCCACATGCCTCCCTGCATGGGATTATTGGAGTCGTTAAGAACGAGACATACTGCCGATTCGGCCAGCATACGGCTCGTCGCGGCGTATCCGGGATCCACATCGGCACCAACGATACAGCGAGTCTGCACCATTCCCTCTGACGAAGTCCCGGCAAGCACATACTCGAAATGCCCGGCATTTCGCTCCTCTTGAGATGGTCCCTGCCCCGGCTGAGGCAAAAAGTACTTTTGCGCCAGATAGCGTGTAGGACGAAAGGCCAGCAATCCGGCCATCATATTTAATCCCAGAGAGATCATCGCCGCACGCATGCGTCCGGCTCCGCCGGAACCGGTTGTCATCGACTCCGTGTACGAAAAATCTCTGCCATACGCATAATCCATCAGCGCGTTGGTACGGCGAACCACGCGGGTATTGATCGTTGCCATGATGAACGGCGCGGTCCACATACCGAGATCCGCGTCCCAAACCGGCCCGGTCTGGTCATACCCGTCCGGTCCCTCCAGCGCTCCAGCCGGATTCAATGCATATGGATGCTGCAAGAGGGCTCGCATGTCAGGTGAATGGCGCAGCGCCTTGACCTGCAGGAGCAGACCTGCCGCCGTACCGCCACTGATTCCACCTTTCAATCTCGTGACACGCGTGCGCACCGACCGGCACGGTTCACCGGTCTCTTTCGTCATCTGCCGCTGCAAAAACAGCACGCCCAGATCGGAGGGGATGGAATCAAATCCACAGCAAAAGACGATATGGGCGCCGCTATTTCGAGCATCGGGTTCATGCGCATCGATCATCGCGCGAATCCATGGTACCTCGCCCGTAAGGTCACAGTAATGCGTCCCCTGCCGCGCACATGCCGCAACCAACGGCTCGCCCAACTCTGCATAAGGACCTACAGTCGTACACACAACCCGCGCCTTCCGGGCAAGCCCGGTCATCGACTCCGGATCCAATGCATCACCCGTCACTAACGGGAGTCCGGCTGCGTCTTCGCCCAACGCGTAACGCAAGGCCTCAAGCTTGCTTTTGTTTCGTCCTCCGAGGGCCCATCGGAAATGGTTCTCCACTCCGTAGATCTCCAGGAGATAACGGGCGACGAGTTTCCCGGTATATCCGGTTGCTCCCCACAGGATGAGGTCAAAAGTGCGTTTTTTCATGCGTATGGTGTTTTTTGTTCCACAGAATAGGGAAAAGTCGAAACAATCCGGCCCATCGGCGACATTCGGCGAGCTGAGGCGTTCAAGCTGTGATTTTTTAATTCAGGTGTGGATGATTTCAGCAGGTCGGTTCGGAGATCCGGGACTGCGAGAGCCCGGTGGCTTCTGAGCGCTACTGCAGACCAACGGTTTGGTGCACGAACAACGAATGCGGCTTCCTGAAACGAGAAACCTGCTTATTGAAACAATTGCCTCGATAAAAAATGAATGACACCACAACCGGAGCATCGCTGGAACAATTGACCGGCGAGCTGCGAAATTTTCAGAGCATTGCCACAGAGATCGTGCCCCGCTCCGGTGACATACCGATTCTGGAGGGCATTGACATTTACGGCAATACGATCCCTCTGAACGGCGTGGTGGGGGGCGACCATATCATATATGTTGACTTCAAACGTCGCTACGACCTGGACGCGCGCATTCAGTCCGCCGTCAACGACGGCAAAGCGGATGTGGCAAAAGCTCTCGAGTGTTGCCGAAAACGTGGTGGAATCGCCATTGTCGACGTCTCCGGACACAACGAGACGGATGCATTGCTGGCCGCCATGTTGCATCAGGCGTTTCTGCTGGGGGCACTGTACGAGATGGATATATACGGTGAAATCACCCGCCGGCTGTTCGAGAATCTGAATACCCGTATGTACAACTCCTCGTCCGGCGGCAAATTTGCCACCATGATTTATGGCGAGATTCGTACGGACGGTACCTTTAAGTTTTTATCCGCCGGACACCCACCGCCACTGGTCTTTTCAAACCTCCACAATCGTTTCATGGAGATCGGCAAGGACCTGTGTGCGACGTTTCCGCCGCTGGGCACATTGCCTTCCGAAAACGTAATCGATCGGATCACCACGGAAAGTGTTCTCGGTTTTAAGAGCGACTACATACTCAATCGGTGGGAATTGATGGGAGCGGGTGACATATTGTTGCTTTACACCGACGGCCTGATCGATCATTCCGGGGAAGAGGGACAATATTTTCGCCTTCATCTGGAAGAGAAGATGCAATCGATCAAGCATGCGTCGGCGCATGAAATTTACGATGCAATCACAACGGACATGCTGGCGTGGGCGCCTCCAAGTGACGACATCAGTATTGTCGTCGTCAAACGGTCTTGAAGGGCCTCATCCCTTCGATTCGGTTGCATCGATGACCCGGATTCGTTCAGGATCGTGAACGCCCATTCCGAGCTCTTCGGCCAAGCGGAGATAGTTCAGGCAGGGCGTAAACGGCCGACTCAGATCCGCGGCCTTTGGATCAAATCCGATGGCCTGTGTGGCAATTGCGTCCGCCGCCACGACATCCTTTCCTGCCACGATGGTATTGTATCGTACCGGCGCAAGGGCTTCATGCCACGGGCCCTCACCTCCCGTCACCGTTTCGATGGCATCATTGACCGTCACATGCACGGGCGTTGCATTGACCAGGTCCAGTGTGATGCGCGCCAGGTTATTCATGGCCGTGTCGCCATTTGCCTCATTGTTGTGGATGGCAACGCGGTTCCAAGCGCCGTCATTGTACAAGCCACAGGGAATCGGCATGTTGCCGATTAGATTCTTCATTCCGTGCGTCACCCCGATGCCCATGTGTTGCTTGGCCTTTGCGAGCGAGACAAAGCAATCGAGTTCTCCGACGAGACCGTTCTCTGTGATGGTCTCATAAATCATCGCTTTGTCGCCAACCGGGAACTTGCTGTATCCGGAGTAAGGGCCGGTTTGGTTTAGGTCGACGAACACGGCTCCAAGTTCCTTGATAATCTCGGCATAGCCGTATTTGCCCACGCACGCATCGTCTGGGACGGCCTCCATCACGTACAATTTGCCTGCACCTGCGTCGCGGATCAATTCTCCGGCTACGCGCAACACCTCCGGATGCGTCCAGAACGTACGCCCGGGGTGCAAGCCGGTCTTCTGCTCGAATCCTTCCGCCGACGCCGTACCTCCGGTGAGATTGATCTTGATACCCACGGTATCGCCTTGCCGGATGACATCATCGAGGCCACCAATTCCCTCGAAGAGCCGTTCAACCGTTCTCCTCAAGCGCTTCGTCTCATAGGTGTCCAGCGTAGCCTGAGTAACCGTGGATGTTGCGGAGAATCGTGACCCGCTCGATACCGGTCGCCATGCACCAAGCGCGACGGCAGCCGACGACATCCCGGCAGCCTTCCG